>JANXYS010000327.1 GCA_025355935.1 Chitinophagales bacterium
TCAACCTCTAGCCCGCTATTTTCCATGTCTGCCACATTAGCTACTGGCGAATTTGACACGCCTACATAGCCGGGGATTGAGATGGGGCGAAGAATACCAGTTGTCTTCTTTTTATAAACATCAACGGTCAGGTTTATATGATGTAAAATTTGAGCATCGAAACCTATGTCAGCCTGTGAAGTTTCTTCCCAACGCAGATCCGGATTGTCAAGGGATAATGGAGAATATCCTGTGATAATTCCGCCAGAATTACCCAATGTGTAATTGAATCCGCCGTTAACTGTAGAAAGGTATCCAAAATCACTTATGGCATCATTACCAACTTTACCGTAACCGCCCCTTATTTTAAGGTTGTTTATGTATTGATTACTTGCCCAGAAATTTTCCTTGGATACTACCCAACCGAGAGAAAATGAGGGAAATACCCCAAACTTATTATTTAAGCCAAATCTTGTTGATCCATCTCTTCGAAGAATACCCGTAAACAGATATTTATCCGCATAACTGTAATTCAAACGACTGAAAAGTGATTCAAGTTTGTGATTTGTAAAATCGTAAGCACCGGAGGTTCTGTTTGCTTGTGGAATATCGAAGTTAAACGATGCATCTTTGTAGCTCGTAATTGGCAGGTCAAGAATAGTTACTGCGGAACCACCACCATTATTTTCCACATATGCACCCTGTCCCAATAGAACGGAGAAATTATGCAAATTTAACTTTTTGCTGTAAGTGATTGTGTTCTCAATATTCCAGTTGAAAGTATTATTATTACTTTTACTGAAACTGTTTTTTAGAACAGAGTTGGTTGCACTCAGATAGAAAACCGGCGTGAAGTTTTGGTCACCCCAAAAGGCAAGTTTACCGCCTACAGAAGATCGTATTTTGACATCTTTAATTGGTGAAAATTCAAGATAAGCATTTCCAACAAGGTCATTTGACCAGTTATAATTGCCAAGTCTTGTTTTAATATAAGCAAGAGGGTTGGTCATCTCTTGTCCAACAATAGAAGAAATGCCGTAAGGGTTGCCGTTTGCATCTCTGATAACGGGGTTACTGCTGTACGGAGCCGCAGCGGCAGCTACAGGATCAGTCACTACGACGGGGGTAATGGGATCCAGGTTGATTGCAGAACTCAGCGGACCACCAAATTCACTATTGGTATTGCCTATGCCCATTCCTTTTTGATGAGTGAAACCAAAGGTTTGCCCGAAAGTGAATTTATTAGAAATCTTGTGCGTAGAATTTAAACGGAAACTCTTTTTTGTATAATTAGATATATCAGTCGCTACAATCCCTTCCTGATCCTGGATGCCAAAAGAAAGATAAAATGTAGATCTGTCCGTTCCACCACTGAGACTCACTTCATGCGAATACCTAAGTGCCTTATTATTGAAAATTTCTTTTTGCCAGTCGGTCCCTACTCCAAGTGCACCAACGTTCGGAAACATCACAGAACCCCCGCCAGCAACTGATTTTTCATTTAAAAGAGTAGCGTACTGGGTTGCATTTAGCATTTTCAAGACTTTCTCCGGCGCTGAAATCCCGTAGAAGCCATTATAATTAACCGTAAGCTTTCCTGCCTTACCTTTTTTGGTTGTAACCAGAATAACGCCCGTAGCAGCACGTGTTCCGTAGATAGCAGAAGATGTTGCGTCTTTTAATACTTCAATGGATTCTATATCTGATTGATTAAGAAAACCGATTGCACCCGCGTCAACTACTACACCGTCAATTACCCATAGTGGGTTGTTGCCGCCACCAAATGTGGTTACGCCCCGAACCCTAATAGTAGAATTTGCCCCAGGCTGCCCGGAGTTTTGTGCAATAGTAACACCTGAAACCCTTCCCTGTAAGGCCTGTTCAATACGGCCGTTCGGGATTTTTTCCAGGTCTTTCGCTTTTACGCTTGAAATGGCTCCGGTTACCACGCTTTTACGTTGTGTGCCGTAACCCACGTTTACGATCACTTCCTCCATAGTGGAAGAGCTGCTTAATTCCAGGCCAGCAGTTACAAATGAATTATTGTTCACCTTGAATTCAATGGCCTTCATTCCGGCATAGCTAATAACTAATACATCGCCTTTCTTCGGAACGGCAATTGAGAAAGCACCGCTGGCATCCGTTGTAGTTCCAATGGACGTTGTCTTAACACTAACCGAAGCGCCGGAAACAGGCTCGCCATTTGACTTATTGATAACTTTCCCTGTTATGGGGATTGACTGCCCGAAGGCTACACTCGAAGTGCATAAAATGAGGAAGATAGCACATAATGCTACTAGATTTGGCTTCATAAACAATCGTTTTAAGTTTAGTATAATACTCCCACTTCTGGTAAAACAGGTTGCGTAAAGTTAGATGTCCTAACCTTTTACGACAAAAAAACCACCACATCATTACTACATCAATTGATTCAAGTATACGGAATATCCACTATTTTTGATACTACAACAATACATCATGAAAAAATGTATTTTAATAAGAACAAGAACATCGATGTTTCGAATTATTATTTCACTTATTATTTCTTTTCCATCAATAGCCAACTGCCAAAATACTATTGGTTTTCCTGATGTGCTTAATTTTTATAAAGGCACCTATAATGCCGGTTTGCAAAATTGGGATATTAAACAGGATAATAATGGGATAGTTTACATTGCTAATAATGATGGTTTATTGAGCTTTGATGGGCGCTATTGGAATTTATACCCATTGCCTAACCGAACCAACGTGCGATCAGTAGAAATCAGTGAGGATAATAGGATTTATGTTGGCGGACAAGACGAATTTGGCTACTTCACGCCCTCGGGTAACGGAAGTTTAATTTATAAATCTCTGACCGGCCTGATACCCGAGAAAGATCGTTCATTTGCGGACGTATGGGACATCGCTGTTTTTAATGAGGAGGTGTTTTTCAGAACTTCCAACCGCATTTTTAGGATACATAAGGATAAGGTTACGGTTTATTATGCCCAATATGGCTGGACCTGCATTGCAGCCTGTAACGGGCGGCTTTTCGCACACGACGTAAAGTTAGGTTTACTTAGTTTTGATAATAATTTGTGGAGAAGTGTGCCGTCGCGGGGGTTGGAAAACGTAGAAGTGACTTCTATTTTGCCACTTAAAAATGACAGCGTTTTAATCACCACCCTCAAAAACGGCCTTTTTACTTACGCAAATGATAGTATATCAAAAATGACCCTTGAAGAGAATGCCGGCTTAGGTACACAAAGGGTTTATACCGCCGTCAAGATTACTGATGAGTGGATTGCGCTTGCCACTAATACTTCCGGCATCTATATAATTGATTCAAAAGGGAAATTCATACAACAGTTCTCAAAGACGGAAGGGCTGCAAAACAATAATGTACTGAGCATTTTTTCTGACAAACAGAAAAATCTGTGGCTGGGACTTGACAATGGAATCGACTTTATCGCATACAACAGCGCTATAAAACATATCAACCCCTTTGAACAGGACGGTTCGGGCTACGCTGCTATCATTCATAATGAGCGATTGTACGCTGGTACCGCCAATGGATTGTTTAGTGTCCCGGTTCACCCCCCGGGAGATTTAAGTTTTAGCCGTGGCTTATTCTCCCAGGTGTCCCACACGCAAGGGCAGGTTTGGAGCCTGGCCGACCTTAACGGCAACCTAATAGTAAGTCATCATGAAGGCGCCTTCCTGGTGAAAAACGATGTCGCCAGTGCATTCGGGCCTTTGTCTGGCTACTGGAATTTCCAAACCATCCATAGCCCCGGGGCAGCGGATAAAATATTAGCGGGTAGTTATTTCGGCCTGAGTTTCTTCAGTGATAATGGCAGCGGCCCTGTTAACCCTGTAAAAATTGAGGGATTTACAGAAACATCAAGGTATGTAGCTGCTGATAAGTACAATAATATCTGGGTCTCTCATCCATATCATGGCATTTACAAGGTTGTTGAAACCGGGGCAGGAAAATATAGTTACCATCTTTATACAGAAAAGAATGGGTTGCCGTCCACACTTAACAACCACGTTTTTAAGATTAAAGACGAACTCCTGGTTGCCTCTGTTAAAGGCGTATATATTTATAATAGCACAACTGACAGTTTTGCGCCTTCTCCATATTACCGTGAAATTCTTGGTGAGCAAAGCCTCCGGTATTTAAAGGAGGACAGTGAGGGGAATGTATGGTTTGTTCACGATAAAAACCTGGGCATAATTGACCTTTCGGGAAAATCGCCGTCGGTGATTTATTTTCCTGAACTCAATAATAAAATTCTCAGCGGATTCGAATTTATCTATCCGTATAATAAGAATAACATCTTTGTAGGAGGCGAGCGGGGGCTGCTTCTCATCAACTATGAAAAATACAAACAAAATGTAGAAGATCTCTTGTTGCAGATCAGGGCTGTACGTATTACCGACAAGCAGGATAGTTTACTTTTCGGGGGCTATTTTACCGGGATTAACAACAAACAGATTCAAAAAAGCGGGCAGTC
The DNA here is from genome assembly GCA_025355935.1 of Chitinophagales bacterium. GTDB lineage: Bacteria > Bacteroidota > Bacteroidia > Chitinophagales > Chitinophagaceae > Ferruginibacter. Next base: position 4,482 of record JANXYS010000327.1, read on the forward strand.
ACCGGACATTGCAAATAACTGGAAAACAATCCGTTTCGAATTTGCTTCGCCCCTTTTTGCACAACAGGCAAATTTACAATACAGCAGCCGGCTTAAAGGCTTTAATGCAACCTGGAGCGAGTGGAGTAACAAAACTGAAAAGGATTTTAGCAATCTTCCTGCCGGCAACTACAGCTTTGAGGTAAAAGTCAGAAATAATTTGGGTAATGAGTCGCCGGCTGTCGCGTACGCGTTCACGATATTGCCACAATGGTACCAGACCTATTGGGCTTTCGCCCTTTATTTTCTCTTCCTCGGCGTGAGTATCTATTATCTTAGCTACCGGCAGCGTCGAAAATTAGACATCCAGCAAGCACGGTACGAAGAAGAACAAAAAAGACTCCAGTACCTGCACCAGCTTGAACTAAACAAAACTGAAAGCGAGTTGGTGACCCTGAGAAATGCGAAATTAGAAGCAGATATTAATAATAAGAATACCGAACTCGCTTCTTCTGCCATGCACCTTGTTCAAAAAGGAGAATTATTAACGAAGATAAAATCAGAACTCCTGCACGTTATGAAGGGCTTTGAAAATCCGCAGGCAATTTCCGATGTAAAGAAAATGATCAAGTCATTAACTGCAGATGATAATATGGACAAAGAGTGGGAGAACTTTACCCGCCATTTTGATACCGTTCACAGTGATTTTGGAACCACGTTAAAAGAAAAACACCCCGGCATAACCAGCAACGACATGAAATTAAGTGCCTATCTGCGAATGAATCTCTCCACAAAAGAAATTGCCCAGCTGATGAATATCTCCGTTCGTGGTGTAGAAATCAGCCGTTACCGGCTGCGGAAGAAACTGGCGATACCCACGGAACAATCACTGTTCGATTATTTGATTGGAATTCAAACTAAAAATTAATTTCCGTCAACTCCTTTTTCACAAGGTTGACGCTATTGGTGAGAGAGACTGCAAATCGAGGGCTACAGTACGGGGACATTTTAATGCATTACGTAACCAGGCCCAGTATTCGCCCCGGATGCCTGGAGCACCATTATTAGATGCTGGTTTGTTCCTGTTTCATCGGAAGTGTTATAATAAACCTTGCTCCTTCCCTCGGCGTTCCGATTGCAATAATACTGCCGCCGTGCCGCTCAGCTATTTTTTTACAAAGCGACAACCCTAATCCCGTGCCCTCGTAGTCGTCTTTCGAATTTAGGCGGGTAAAGGTTTCAAATATCCGTTCAGCTTGTTCAGGCTCAAACCCAATTCCTTCATCTTGCAAGGTGACGCGCGCAAAGCTTGCATTGCCCACAACAAAGGTCTTTGATGAAATGGATATCTGCGGTGCTACACCTGCCTTCGCAAATTTGATAGAGTTATTTATAAGATTATAAAAAAGCTGGTAAAGCAGCACTGACGCACCTTCAATTGTTGGTAATTCGTCGTATGAAAGTGTAGCGCCCGTCTTTTGAAGGGCTACTTCCAAATCATTTTCAATGCTGTCCAGTAGCGCATTTAAATTTACCCTTTGGGGCATTTGCATGCTTGCATTGGTGGTTGAGAAAGCTAATACTCCATCAATCATGTTATACATACGGTTAGTAGCCACGATAATTCTTTCAATATACCTCCTTCCGGCTTCATCCAGGGTACCATGAAGATGTTGTTCAAGTCGGCCAGTGAATGTTTTTATTTTCCGTATGGGTTCTTTCAGATCGTGAGACGCCACGTGAGCAAATTGCTGCAGGTCTTCGTTGGAACGTTGCAATTCCTTGGTTCGCTGGGCTACCAGGTTTTCCAGCTGTTCTTCTACATTTTTTCGATCCTGTATATCCGTGCTGGTTCCAATCCACTGCTGTATCATCCCGTTGACGTCTCTTTGGGGTACAGCCCGACTCAATTGCCAGCGATATTCGCCATCCGCACGTTTAAACCTATGCTCAAATATAAAATCCTTGCCTGTAGCAATTGATTGCTGCCATAACCGGATGTTTTCTTGGCGGTCCTCCGGGTGCACAATTTGTATCCAACCGTCGTTGGCCACATCGGCCTTCGTTAAACCTGAGTATGCATAAACGGCCTCATTGAAATAACCAAGCTGCCCGTTTGCATCACCTGTCCATACAAATTGCGGCATTTCATTAGAGAGCAGACGAAAGCGTTCTTCACTTTCTACAATCGTTTTTTCATACTTTTTTTGTTTTGTCACATCCCGGAACGTCCAGCTCCAGGCATAATAAGTTCCGTCTTCTCCAATTACGGGATAACCATTTCGCTCTACAATTTTTCCGTCTTTAAATTCAAGTTCGTCAAGACTCGTTTCTTTTGGATTCTCATAGAGATATTTGACTTTATCAATAAACTGTTGCGGATTTAGTAATTGCGTCATAGCGAATGACAGAGCGGCTTCATCATCTTTTCTATCCACAATGTATTGCGGCATATTCCATATTTCAATAAACCGCTGGTTGAATGAAATAATGTGTCCTTTGGCATCCACTAACAAAATACCATCAACACTAGCCTCGTTATGTGCTTCTAATAATGCGGTGCGGTAAGCTAACTTTTCTTCCGCCAGTTTTTGTTCATGTACATCAAAGCCTACACCGATATAGCCGTCAAATTCACCATTAGCCAAATACTTGGGATTGCCTTTGTAAGCGTGCCATCTGTATTCGCCGTCATGTCGCCTTGTTCTTACCGCGGGAATAAAATAGGGTCGCTGCGAAATTAAGGCCGGAGTAAAAAACTCCATTACAAGCGAGATATCCTCGTCGTGAATAATTCCTTCCCATGCTCTTCCAGCAGCTTCTTCAGCGGTTTGCCCCGTGTAATTGAGCCAGGTTTTATTCCAGTAAGAAATGGGAGCCCTCGGATCGGGATCAATAATAAAAACGAACATGGGGCTTTCATCTGCAAGAGTTCTAAAACGTTCTTCGCTTTCTTTAATTTTTTCTTCTACTTCCCGTTGTATAGTGATATCTGTATGCACACCTACCCATTGTTGGATAGCTCCGTTTTCATCAAACGCCGGAACCGCTTTTACGGAAAATAGCCTCCATCTATCGTCCTTTGTTTTCAGTCGGTGTTCAAATACAAATGTTCTTTTATTTTCAACGGCTTCATTCCAGGCGATTACCGTGGGATGAGCATCATCAGGATGAACAGCATTGACCCAGCCATAACCAACATATTCTTCATAAGACTGACCGGTTAATATAGTCCAGCCCGGTTGTTCACCCTCCATCTCACCAACTGCATTATTCGTCCAGATAATGCCTTCAACTGCTGCAATAGCTGCCTGAAATTTTTTCTCGCTTTCTTCGACTTTTTTTCGCGCCAGTACCTGTTCGGTAACGTCATTTGCCTGGGCCATAACCCCCGAAATAACTCCATCAATTTCCCTATAAGGTTGGTAAGTGAAGTTAAAATATAAAGTTTCTTTTTCGCCGGTTTTACGAAGGAATGCAAAAGGTATTTCACCAAGATTAAGCGTTGCCCCGTTATGAAATACATCTAAAAGCCACCCCATGATAGGACTGTCTTTTATTTCAGGTAGAATTTCTGACAAGGGTTTACCTATCGCTTGTGCATCTACATTCCAGACATCCAACAGCGGCTGGTTGCCTAAAACCAGCACCATATCTTCTCCCTTAAAAATACATACCGGGGAAAGCGTTTTCTCTACGAGGTTGCGAAAGCGTTGTTCACTTTCTTCTACTTGCCTGCTCGCCAGCGCTTGTGTAGTCAGATCCTGCATAGTACCTCTTAAGCGGCAAGCAATGTTATCATTGTTAAAAGTGGATCTTCCTTTTGCCCTTACAATCCTCCTTTGACCAGTTTCGGGATGAATGATAGTGTATTCGATATCATAATCTCCACCCCACGGTTCCAATGCTTTTTGCATAGCGTTAGTTACCTTTTGCCTGTCTTCGCTCGCTATTGCAGTTATCATTACCGAAGCATCAATTTCTCCTTCGGTTTGCACACCATACCATTCTTTCAGGCGGTCGTTAGCCGTAAATTTTTGGATGATGGGATTGTAATCCCAGACGCCAAGCTCTGTTGCATCAATAGCAAAATACAGTTGAGCTTCCCGTTCTTTGATAGTCTCCTCAAAATGTTTAATATCGCTTATGTCACGGCCGGTGCCAGCAATTGCTTCTACCTCCCCCTCTACATTAATTATTGGCGCAAAAATATAGTCGTAAACACGCTTGCCGAATTCCGGATGGAGAAAAGAAACCGTGCCCCGGATTGATTTTTTGGTGGCTACTACCTCATCAATTTCCCGTTCGTGCATTAGTGCGTGCCACTCTTCATAGCCGTTCTCACGCAAGCCTTTGCCAACAGCATCATCAAACGATTTACCCCATATAGTAAGTAGCGCCTCGTTGGCGTAGGTAAAGCGGTGTGCCCGGTCGAATACGTATATCAGGTCGGGCGTATTATTAGCAACCGAATCGTGCAGTCGTTGTTGCTGTTGTGTTGTTTGATGTGCAGCCCTGATAGTTTCTTCTGCTTTTTTCTGTTCTGTTATATCTTCGGTAGTTATTATCAATAATTCGCCTTGCCTCACTGCTGTAAAACGAAACCAATGATTCATGCCTTCACCGGTGTATTGGCGCTCGAAGTAGGCAGCTACTCCTGTTTCGGCTACTTCTTTAAACTTGTCCAGGATACCAGTTTCCTTTACCATTGGAAAGATATCACTATACCGCCTGCCTTTATACTCTATGTCGCCAATCCACTTAAGTGTATATGCATTGAATAGCAGAATCGAAAAATCTTCCACCCCTCCCTCTTCATTGTAAATGATTTCCATCACTGCTATACCGTTAGGAGCAGAATCAAATACTGCCTTCAGTAAATCGTTCGTCGGATATAATTCTTGTTCGGTGTTCGTGCCCATAAGCTTACTAAAAAGAAGGGTAATTTAGGAAATTATCATTACAAACCGTAAGCCTGTTACAATTCAGATAAAATTGTAAAAGTTTTCTCTTAATTACCAGGCGGGCATCATTTATATACCTATGACCAAGGTTATAAAACATTCAAATTGATCTATCCGGGGTATTACTTTTTAATCGTCTGTTTTACCAGATGTGAAAACCTCGAGGGGTCATTATTTTACTTTTATGCTAATCTCTTTACCAGGATGTACTCTGAATGATACGCTGCTCGCTTATGGTCTGCATATGCTTTTGTTTAACTGCAAAAGAAGTCACGACAAAAGCTGTAAGAAGGCAGTAAACTCGCATACCATTTATTTTAGGTTTAAATTAATAAAAATTACTGCGTACATAAAGAAAGTATCTGCTTCGCATCTCCTAAAAAAAAGAGCATTTAAACTGGCCTTTTAGGCATTGAGCTATACTTTTGATTGATTAATGTCCAAGTACATTTACGGATCTACTCAAGTTCAGATTTTAGCAGAGTCACGTTGGCAGGCGCTTATCTTGCTTTAAACTGCCTTTCTTGTTGTTCCTGGTAAACGATCTTTCCATCTATGATAGTAAGTACACTTTTAATGGACGGCAATTGCGGCGCAGGGATTGTAAAAAGGTCTTGCGACAAAACAGCTAAATCCGCCACTTTGCCGGGGGTTAATGTTCCTTTGAAGCCGTCGGTAAATTCTGCAAAGGCAGCAACCTTTGTATACGCAATAACAGCTTGTTCACGGCCTATATTTTCTTCTTTATTTACCTGCTGTGTTGTCATAAACATGATATTCAGAAAGGGATTGATCAATGCGTCGGGTCCGATAGCCACCGGAATACCCATTTGCAACCAGGTTTTTATCGGGCTGCGTTTTCCATATTGTGGCGTATAAACAATTACTATTCCCATCTCCTTTACTGCCTGGATTGCCGCATCAGTTGTGATACTAACGCCATGTTCTATCCTTACCCTTTTTGTTCTCCACATTTCAGGGCTTGCCATCTCTTTCATAAGCTGCAAAACAATTTTAGTGCTGCTATCCCCCACTATATGCATCATCAATTGCAGGTTAGTAGTAAGAGCTTCCTCTAAGATCTGCCTTATGGTATCAATCGGGTAGTTAAGTTTACCGTACCAGCCGTTTGTTTTTGGATAAGGCTTCGTCATCAACGCAGTCTGTTCTAAAGGTGTTCCGTCTATCACATACTTTATTCCTGAAACATAGGTAAGGGGAGACAGAACATTATTGGTGCTATTCCATTCAGTTAAATCCCGTCCTTTTTCAGTGGAACCTGGCATTGGTATTACCCGGGTTCTTACTGGTAATTTTGCCTCTGTAAAGAAGCGCCTTGCCGCGTTTCCCTGTAAGCTGGCACTCATATCCTGCACGGTAGTAATGCCTAACAATATTTCTTCCGCAGCATGCTGGCGAAGTGCGTGCAAAAGATTATCCGGCTCAGATACAGCTAATGCCTGCCACGCTGGAAACTGGGCACCTTCATATACAGCACCTGTTAAGATATTTGTTCTTTGCTGACGCTCATACCAACCCGACAAAGGATCGGGAGCTTTATCATCGATCTTACATATCCTTAATGCTTTTGTATTTAGTAGCATCCCATGTCCCCACTCAATAGTAAGCATCAGAGGGTTATTGGGCGCTATGCTATCCAGCACTTTGCGTCTGATGCTGGTATCATTTAAAACGGTCAACCCTATGGTGCCATACACCCATTGCCCCGGCGAGGCTTGTTTTACCAATCGGGATAAAGAATCTACTACATCGTTTTTTGACAAGCCCGCTACCGAAAATGGGGTAATGAAATTCTTGCCTACTGGTATTAACCATCCTAAGTGGTCATGAGCATGGTTAAAACCGGGAACTACTGTTTTTCCACCGAGATCAATTTTTCTTGTTTTAAAAGTTGCTAATTTTTTTATTTCCTCATTTGTTCCAATGGCAAGAATTTTATTACCCTTGATAGCTAATGCAGCAACAATGAGTCGTGACGAATCGGAAGTGAATATTTTTCCATTTGTCAAAATGAGGTCAGGGCGCTGCGAATAACCCAATGATTGTTGCAACAAAAAGAGAAGGGCTATAACGGCAATTCTTTTAATGACTCTCATTTTAATACTAAGATTGAAAATTAGGTAGGATGTGTAATGCTACGCACAATGTATGGGGCCCGGCATTAGTTTTCTCCTCAAGCTACGGTCCCTCACAGAGCAAATCTATCGTATCTTCAGGTAAACCTGGAATTCCGTTTCTTTCCCCGATTGGCTCTTCACCAAAATTTTCCCGCCTGAATGATTTACAATTTCCTTGACTAAATATAAACCTATGCCTGAACCCTCAATGGCGTTTTCCAGCCTGTAGTACTTCGAAAATATCGAGTCCAGGTGTTTCTTCTTAATACCTATGCCATTATCTTTTACAGATATGATCATAAAATCCTTTTGCTTCTTAGTAGTAATTACAATCTTAGGTTGTCTTTTTGGAGATTTGAATTTAATCGCATTATTAACCAGATTATAAATAATGGTCCTTAATTTTGTCTTAGAAAAAGTAATTTCTGAAACATTGATTTTACAAGTTAGTATTGCATTTGCGGCAATGATGTTATCACTCAACGTAAGCCGCACATCTTCCAAAATATCTTCAACGAGGAGCAACTCTTCTTCAACTTTATATTTGTGATCGCCCTTTCTTACTTCCGTCAACTCTTTGATGAGTTTGTTCATTTTTTTTAAAGCACGATCAACAATTTGAAGTAATGAGTCATATTCTTTCTGATCGTGCGGAGATACATCTTTAAATAATTCTACTGCAATTTCTAAATTTGCAAGAGGATTTTTTATGTCGTGGGAAATGGTATCTAATAAAATTTCATGGTCAGCCACTAGCTTTTCCATGTCTTTGAGATCGATGATTCGCGAGGTAATTTCAACGAAGGTTATAATGACGCCGTTTGTTTTTTTATCCTCCATTTTTACATAGGGGATAATATTCATTTGATACCAGCGCAGGTCAGTAGTCTGAATTTCTTTTTCCAGGATTTCATTGCTTTTAATAACCTGTTCTATATCCTCTACGATCGAAGGAAACCGGAAATTATCTTTTATATCATTTATAGGTTTTCCTACATCACTTGCAGACAGGCTAAACTGTTTCATTGCAGGGGGAGTAAATTTTTGCAGTGTCAATGCTCCATCTACAAACAATTGGGGGATGATGGTATTCCTAAAATAGTTTTCCAACTCGTCATTATGTTCGGCAAGTTCTTTTATCTGCTTGTTTTTGTCAGGCATTTTATAGAATATTTATAATCAATTTAAAAGTTTCAAAGGTTTCGGATTATGCTGGGTCTTTGGGAACGGAGGGCTTTATTGGTAATCCAGCCTTCTACGAATGGCCATTCGATACCTATTGTTGAAGGTAAGAAGTTTAGCTGGAAATTAAACGTAGAGCCGTAACAGCGGCCGCCGTCTGCACACAACAGGTAATAACGAAATCAGTATTTACGGCAATTATTTTAAACCTATTTTCTTAAGTATCGTATTGAATCTCGCGTCGTCCCGAATCGGGTCCCAAATGGGATCTACATTCAGATACGCTAACCAGCCCGCACGTTCGTTTGTTGCTTTGTCAAGATAGTCAAAAGCGTGCTCCTTTTCTCCAAGGGCAACATAAACACTTGCTACTACATCAGAAGCCACATATGCAGTATCAGATTGTTTCTTAAGTGAATCTAATATCGCTTTTGCCATTTGCGCATTGCCGGCGCGTGCATAGGCATACGCAAGCCTTCCTTGCGACCATGGCGACGCAAAAATGGTATGCGCCAGTTGCGCCTGTTTTACAGCTTCAGAAAATTTTCCCTGTGCGATGTAACACATCCCTTTAAAATAAGCGGCAAACGGATAATTGGCATCTAATGTGTAGGACGCATCTAAATGGCGCAGCGCTTCGTCATATTGCCTCGCAAAATAAAAATCCGAGGCATACCAGGCATGTGCATCGGCACTCATAGGGTCAAGCTCGGTAAGTTTTTTACCAACCTGTTTGGCTTCTTCCGGATGACCGGTAGCAGTGAGGAAAATATTATAACTCCAATACACGAAATATTCGTTAGAGCTGAGCGCAATAGCTTTTTTAAATTCTTCTTTAGCCTTTGGAAGATTCCATGAATACCAAAAATCATAAGTGCCCAGGTATGCATACCCGTCTGCCAGAGTGCTGTCCATTTCTATTGCAGTTTGGGCGGCCATTTTCAACTGGGGCAGGGCTTTCAGGGGCGACATATAAAAGTCTGTTGCTACCCCGTAATAATAGGCTATCCCAAGATAAGGAAGAGCAAATTTGGGATCAAGCTTAATGGCTTGATTCAACATTCCTAACCCATTTGCCAGGTCATCGGGGGTTACCTTTTGTATCAGATAATTCCCTTTCAGGTAAAGATTATAGGCTTCAAGATTTTCTGTCGGGCGTTTCTCAATGCCAGTTTTTTCTGACAAAGTGAGGTGGGCTTTCAGCTGTGTAGCAACACTTTTTGCTATATCACTTTGAATAGAGA
>JANXYS010000328.1 GCA_025355935.1 Chitinophagales bacterium
GTTCTTTTCAGTTAGGCGGGCCCATGTTTTCGTCCCGATTGGATTCATCTGCATGCTAATGGAAGGACGTCCTGACTGATCATAAGACTGTCCTGCATTTTGCACACCATCTCCTTCAAGTGTCGCCTTATCTGATCCTGGAATTGTTTTGATTGCATATAACGGAAAGAATCTTTGCCCACCTTTCTCGGCCTTTTCTTCAACACCAAATAAAAACTTTACGTTAGCAGGCATAACACTCTTTACCACTTCGTTATTAATGTAACTGTAGAATAAACTAGTATCCTGTAACAGTACACTTCCTAATGATGCTGAAAAATATTGTTTACCGTTTTTATCAGTTTGTACATCTATCGGATGTAAAACAGTTAGGAACGGATTTGCATTTTGTTTTGATCGAAGGGAATCTTTCAAGGCAGCAGTATCAGTTGCGCTGACGCCGTTTAAATAATTCTGAAGATTTACATCTGCATTTTTTATTGATTCTGCAAGTTCACCTATGTTGTAAACTTCCCAAAATTGCAGGTTAGCCGATGACTGTAAAAAATTTCGTACACGCTCCGGATCTTTGATACCAGCCAGCTCAACGTTGATGATACCTTTATTTTCATCAAGATTGATGTTCGGCTGCGCTACACCAAATTTATCAATACGTTTGACGAGAATCTTATAAGTTTGGTTAATCGCGCCTTTGGCTATTGTTTGTAATTTATTAGTAACAGTATTATCGTCCTCCCCAATTTTTATATCTTTTCCTGCCCCCGCAAATAAATTAGCAAGCTTACCCGACCCGTTTTGTTTTGAATATGTGCTACTAAAAAGATTGATGAAATTATCATCGCTGCTTGATTTCTGTTGTGTGGCGGTATTGATTGCGTTTAAAAGACCCGGGTCTTTTGGATTGTTACTTAATGATTTTAATAAGCCGCTTAAACTAACATCCATAGTTACACTAATACCACCCTGTAAATCCAAACCAAGGTTCAACTCATTCTCTTTACACTTCTGGTAGCTTGTGCCAACAATAGGAAAAATGGGTTTATCGCGCGTGGAATCAAGAATATGCTGCGTTTTAGCTTCGATAAGCGATGTCCGGTCATCAGCAGTTATATTTGAAGGTGCGCTGCTTTTTACCAAACGCGTTGCTTTCTCTTTTACTTTCCCTTCATAATTACGCACCACCCATGTATACGACAATTCCCATAATGATATCAGCAATAAAGCAATGGTAAAAAACCAAACTAAACCTTTCAGTTTCATGTTAATAAACTTTTGTGTTGTACTTTGTTAATTTTTTTAAATGTGTGCAAAGATAGGGGAAAAACCGATTGAAGATTGATGCAGTTTTTTTTGTTAAATACGCCACTTTGCACCCAAATAGTAGCCATGAATAAGAACGTATTTTTCGCGATTTTAATATTTTATACGCTTGTTATTTTTATGTCGTGTGCGGGAAATAAGAGAATAAGGCAAACTCAACCGCCGGTTGTATCTGCCCCGGTCATAATAACTCCACCCGTTTCGGTAAAGACCTCCGACCCAGGTGAAAAATTTTTCGAAGATCTTTTCAAACATACTCCCGGCCAGTTTGAGAATATTCTTAAACATCGTGATGATTGGAATGTACAGATTATATATACTCAGGTAAACCGCGATCGCGAAGGCAGGCCGCAGCTTAAACATTTTTATTTTAACGGATCAATTCCAAAATACTTTTATCCGGCGTCTTCCATTAAACTTCCCATCGCATTATTGGCACTCCAGAAGATTAGAGAGCTTTCAGGAAAGGGTATTACGAGGAACTCAACTATGATTACCGAAATGAATTACGCGGGACAGACTGCGGAATACAACGATCCGAATACCCCCGACGGGAAACCAAACATCGAACAATATATTAAAAAGATATTCCTTGTCAGTGATAATGATGCTTACAATCGATTATACGAATTTCTTGGCCAGGAATACATTAATTCCGAACTTCAGAAGAAAGGCTATAGTTCTGCACAGATCCTTCACCGCCTGGAAGTATTTCTCACTGAAGATCAAAACCGTCATACAAACCCAACCAAATTCTTCGACAATAACAATCAGCTTATATACGCCGCACCTGGTTTATTCAACCAGCAGGCATTTACTAAGCGCACTGATTATATTGGAAAAGGTTATTTCAGTAATGGTAATTTTATTGATAGGCCAATGGTTTTCTCTAATAAGAACCGGTTAAATTTATCTGACCTTAACAGCATACTTCAAGCCCTGGTTTATCCTGAAACTGTTGAACCCCGCAAACGGTTTAATATCACAAATGATGACCGTAATTTTGTGTTGAAATATATGTCTGCATACCCGTCCGAATCCATTTTCCCTTCCTACGATACAAGTATTCATGATGCTTCCAACAAATTTATTATGGTTGGCGGGAAAGATGAAAATCTTAGAAAAAACGTCCGCATTTTCAATAAGGTTGGTGTCGCCTACGGTCAACTTATAGATGTTGCTTTCGTAGTAGATCATACTAATAAAATTGAGTTCATGTTGTCCGCAGCCATATACTGTAATGAGGACGCAATATTAAATGATGACAAATATGACTACGAGAGCATTGGCCTTCCGTTTTTAAAAAATCTGGGTGATGCGATATATGAATACGAAAAAGCCCGAAAAAAAAATTACCAGCCCGATCTTTCTTCATTCATTTTTTCATACGATAAATAGTTATTTTCGCATTCAAATAATTTTTAAATATGCAGTTGTCTTCGTTATTAACACGGTTTAATGAACCTGAAACATTGAAAATGGCCAAACTAGGCCGTGAACTTAGAGCCCGGGGTATTGACGTAACAGATCTTAGTTTGGGTGAGCCCGATTTTGATACCCCTGATCATATTAAAGAATCGGCCAAACATGCAATTGATGCAAATTATAGTCATTACACTCCTGTAGCGGGGTACCTCGATTTGAGGGAAGCTGTTTGCACTAAGTTAATGAGAGATAACGGACTGGCCTATACGCCGGACCAGATTGTAGCAAGCACAGGTGCCAAGCAAAGTATAGCCAATATCGTGCTTGCCATTGTAGACGCGGGGGATGAGGTTATTATTCCTACGCCTTACTGGGTTACATACAGTGAGATAGTTCGACTTGCTGGCGGGTCAGTCAAACTTGTTAAAACCACTCTTGAAAGTGGCTTTAAAATCACTCCTGCGCAATTGGAGGCGGCGATTACAGATAAAACACGCCTGTTCATGTTTTCATCGCCCAGTAACCCTACCGGGTGTCTTTATAGTAAAGATGAACTCGAAGCTCTTGCAAATATCTTTAAAAAACATCCGCAGGTTTTTATAATGAGTGATGAGATCTATGAGCATATAAATTTCCAGGGCAAACATGAAAGTATTGCCCAATTCAATTTTATAAAGGAGCAGGTTGTTATAATTAATGGCTTAAGTAAGGGCTTTGCCATGACCGGCTGGAGACTTGGATATATTGCCGCACCCGTAACTCTTGCGAAAGCTTGCGAAAAAATTCAGGGGCAGTTCACGAGCGGCCCGAATTCTATCACTCAAAGAGCAGCCATAACTGCGCTTACAGGGGATCTTCGGCCAACTGAGGAAATGGTGCAGGAATTTTCGAAGAGAAGAACCAGGGTTATGGAATTGCTGGCCGGGATGCCAGGTGTTATTTGTAATGAACCGCCAGCTGCTTTCTATGTGTTTCCTGATGTGCACTCTTATTTCGGGCGCAAAACACCTGATGGTACTACTATAGAAAATGCGGATGATCTTTGTATGTATTTTCTTAATACCGCCCATGTTTCTACAGTTACCGGTTCTGCCTTCGGAGAGCCTAACTGCATTCGGATTTCTTTTGCCAACAGCCTGGACAAAATTGAAGCTGGCTTTAGCAAAATAAAAAACGCGCTTGCAACATTACAATAAACTAGATTGCCATAGTCTAATAAAAGAAGTATACTTTAAAATGTCCGTTTTTCACCGGGCATTTTTTTTTGAGCCAGGGTTAATAGTTTTTCATGCAGCGTTAAAACCTGC
>JANXYS010000411.1 GCA_025355935.1 Chitinophagales bacterium
GCAAACAACTGGATTAAAATTTTTACATTTTTGTCTTCTGAGGCGATTAGCGAACTTTCACAAAAACATGAATTAAATCCTTCAGCCAGGATCATGCAGAAGGCCCTTGCCAATGAACTTACCCTTTTTGTTCACGGGCAGGAGGAACTGGATAAAGCACTTGCGACAACCGAGAAATTATTTGCATCCCAGCATACAACTATCGACAGTTTCACCGAGGACGATCTCAACAATATCGAGGGAATTATGAAGCAAGAAGTCGATCGCAATAAATTGACGATGGGTATCGACATAAGCACATTACTGGTGGAGAATAATATTTTTCCGAGTAAAGGTGAAGCGAAGAAAATGATTCAGAATGGTGGGGTAAGTATTAACCGTATGAAAATTGAAAATCCACAGCATCTGGTTACCAGTGAAGCACTTCTACACCAGCGCTTTTTATTAATACAAAAGGGAAAAAAAATTTATTACCTGCTGGAGGCTACATAAAAGTTGCCTGGAGTAAAAGCAGATTTATTCAACATCCACCTGCTTTTGTACTACCGCGCCGGGCGCTACTTCAGGGATGAATACCCTTTCAATAGCCTTATAACCATTTCCTTTTTCGCAGAAATGTACTTTCATATTTTCGATACTTATCGGGCATCCGTCTGGTATATCGGCAATATTACTATGCCTGATATCGTGGCCGTCAACTATTATAACGAGGCCACTGCCAATAGCTTCCATCGTATTCCCATCTTTGATAAGCATCCCGGTATCCTCGCCCAGCCCAATTCCAATACACGAAGGGTTCGATGCAACGGCTTGCGCAAGACGCCCGAAGCGGCCGCGTTTTTCAAAATGTGAATCAAATATTACGTCATCCATAAAACCGAGCCCCGTCGTAATTTTCACTTCTCCTTTGAGGTGAGCTTTAGCAGCATTCCCCTCATAAATCATTGTATTACTCATCGCCATGGCACCGGCGGAGGTTCCTGCTACCAGGAATTCCTTTTCATCGTTGAAACGTTGGAGAATGATGTTTAAAAATTGAGTGCCTCCAAAAGTGCTGGTCAACCGCAGTTGGTTTCCACCGCTAAACATAACAGCGTTGCAGGTCTTAATGCGCTCCAGGAATTCTTCATTCATCGCGTCAGCACGGTTACGAATGTGCATTAGACCAATATCAGTGCAACCGATTTTCCCAAATGCGTTCAGATAGTTATCGCCAACTTCATAAGGGATCATGCTTGCCGTTGTAATGACCTCAATACGGGTGTCAACCCCGCCTGTTTCTTCAACAATACGCCGTAAAATACCGAGTTCAAAAAAGTTGAGATTGGGGCGTTTCATTTCGCCTGATTCAAGATCTGTTCCTTTATCCTCTGCTCCGCCAATGGCGAGCAGCTTTCCTTTTGCAAATTGCATTGAATGCTTTTTGTTAAAAGGCAAAATTAGGGGAATTCAGGTGTTGAAGGGGAACTGAACTTATCAACTGCTGTTAATTAGTCTAACTGGCAGCAAACTTCTGAATCCCTTCAACCAAACGGTCGAGATTTTTAGTACTGGTGTAAACATTCGGTGTAATCCTTACACCGCTTATGTTTTCGATAACAATGCTAACTGTGTGAATGCGGTAATTTGTCCAAAGGTAGGCATCAAGTTCTGCCGGCTTCTTTCCTTCGATGCTTATTAACCCTATTGCACAACCGAACTCCCGTTTAGATGAAGTTTGCAGCTTCACCTTCGGAATGTTCTTCACACGCGACATCCAATAATTTTTGAGATACCACAATCTTTCCTCCTTTCTTTTTATCCCGATCATGTCGTGGAAGTCAATGGCTTTATTTATTGCCTGTTCTATGAAGAATGGCCGGGTTCCCAGGTGCTCAAATTTTCGGATGTTGCCTTCTTCGCTTTCTGCAGCCCCAAATAATGGCCACACACTCTTAATTTTTTCCTTCCTTACATAAAGAAAGCCGGTGCCAATGGGTGCGCCCAGCCACTTGTGAAGACTTGTTCCAAAATAATCACAATTTAGGTGGGGTATTGAAAAGTCAAATTGTGCAAAGCTATGTGCTCCGTCCACGAGCACCTCAATATTTCTTTTCTTTGCAGCCTCAGCTATTTTTTCCACCGGCATAATCTGGCCAATCCAGTTTATCATATGAGTTACCTGCACAACCTTCGTTTTGGGGGTAAAAGCATCAGTATATTTTGAGACAAGGTATTTTTCATCTTCGGACGGAAGTTCCAGGTTGATCCAGACAAGTTTTATTCCTTCTCTTTTCTCCCTTTGTTTCCAGGCGCTGATCATATTAGGATAGTCTTGTCGACTAAGAATGATTTCATCACCTTCCTTTAAGTCCAGACCAAATATTACGGTTTCAAGTG
>JANXYS010000387.1 GCA_025355935.1 Chitinophagales bacterium
TTGGTATTGTTGGATTTTCAAGTATTTCGATTGGTATAGCTCTTGCAATCTATAGCCCAGAACCGGCCCCTGCCCGCAATTTGCCGCAGGAAGTTTTGTAAACATCGTGTGGAAAAACGCAATTCAGGAAAGTGATAGTGATGTAAGAAACAAATATTTTAAAAACGTATCACGGACTGTTGCAGCTGATCAGAACAACAATATTTCGATTAAAATTCTGTACTACCTGGATTACTTAAACCTTAAAAAACGGAAATAAAAAAATCATTTAAGACGCCTTTGACCAACTGGATGTAAAGTGGCAAACCTTCTTTTGTTGCTGCGGATAGAGGCTTGAAGTGTAGTATTAAAACGCGTCATCCGGCCGGTTTGAGTTATAGCCGACGAGAACAGCAGCAATCATTAGACCGATATCCTTTAGCATCATTAGCAACGCAGTTTGCTTGGTTATTTCATCTGAGTCGGAAAGTGCAGTGGGCACATGGATGGTAAGTATAAAAATCAGGAGCATAGCGGCAAGTAAATAACATGCAAGCTTTGTATATTTATTTATCAAAATGGCAATGGATGCCAAAATAAAACCGAGGCCCGTTACATAAACCCAGAAAATTCCGCCAGGGAGGAATTTAGGAACCGTTCCCTTCATATTTTCTGCGTTGAATAGATGAAAGATTCCGAAAATTCCCATGATAATTGCGAAGACTACACAAGCAAGTCGGTGCCGAGACATTTTTTTCATATAGCAAAAGTTTTATCTAATATAACTAGAATGTTGTTACAAAACAAGATCAACGTAAAAAGCCATAACGGTTGCTATGGCTTTTTTCTTTTGGGAGATATTATTTAAGTAATCCTATCGGAACTACTTTTTCCAGTAAATATTTATAAATGAATTTCGTTTTAAGATTCTGAAAATGAAATCCTTTATTTCCTCCCCACCCATGGCGTCCGCCGCTATAAGTCATGTATTCGAAATCTTTTTTCAAATCCTGTAAGCGGCTTGCAAACTGAATTGTATTCTGCATGTGAACATTGTCGTCGATGTTTCCATGCACAAGCTGCAGCATCCCTTTGTATTTGTCTGCATAGGTTAATACAGAACTAGTTTTATACCCTTCGGGATTGTTAGCAGGTGTTCCCATAAATCTTTCGGTATAGTGTGAATCATATAATGTCCAATCCGTTACACTCCCCCCTGCCATCGCATGGGTAAATACATCCGCACCATAAGTAACGGCATAACAGCTCATGTATCCACCATAGCTAAAGCCGGTAATACAAATTTTAGCAGGGTCCGCATTACCGTTAGCGATGAGCCACTTTACCATAGTGGTATAATCCTTCATTTCCCAATAACCAAGATTATGATACATGTAATTTACACCTTCTTTGCCGAAATGGCCACTGGCCCGGTGGTCCATTACCACCTGTATCAACCCTTCTTTTGCATAAAACTGTTGAGTCCCGCTGAGTGTCCACGTATCAAGGGCGGTCCCGGCATTCGGGCCACCGTAAATAGAAATTAATACAGGGTATTTTTTGCGCGTGTCCATATTCGCCGGCCACAATACCTTCATCGGCAAATCGTACAAACTGTCGTCGCTTTTAACCCTTATAAATTCCGTCTTTGCTAGGGTATACTTGTCGAAATCCGCTGCACGGCTATCGCCAAGCTCTTTCAATACCTTTCCTTTATTACTAACCAGCGCAAGCCGCGGAGGGGAACTCACGTTACTGTAATTAGTAACAAAATAAGTTCCGTCGGGAGAAACGCTGACGTTATGATTAAACTCCCCGAAACTCAAGCGCTGTAGGTTCTTCCCGTTGAGGTTAACCCGATAAAAATCCTTTCGCGCAGTATTTTCACGACTTCGTGCTGAAAAATAAACAATATCTTTTTTTTCATCAATGTAATTTACATCCGTCACCGTAAATTTTCCTGCTGTGATAGCATTTATTCTTTTGCCAGTGAGATCATGGTAATACAAATGCTTCCACCCGGTGGCGTCACTTTGTAAAACAAAACCTTTTCCGTTAGACAAGAAATGTACCCTGTCATTGTTATCAAGATCAATCCATGTCTTCTGGTTTTCCGAATAAAATTCTTTTTTAGCTCCGGTGTTGTTGTTGATCTCATAAATGATCAGCGAATTTTGTAGTCGGTTCATCCATTGAACTAATAATGCGTTTCCATCAGGTTTCCAGTAAGGCATACCAAAATACTGGTCATCCTTTTGATTGAAGTCCGCCCATACTGTACTTCCACCCTCTGGTGAAACTATACCGACCTTTACTTCCGGGTTAGGGTCCCCCACCTTTGGATAGCGTGTTTTCTCAACAACCCCATGTAGCCCAGGTGCGTCGGTAATGATAAATTCGGGCACCATGCTTTGATCGGAACGAAAATAAGCTATGTGCTTACTATCAGGGCTCCACCAATAAGCCTTATAGGCAGTAGCCCGTCCAAGAATTTCTTCCATATACACCCAGCTCGCGTAGCCATTCAGGATAACATCAGATCCATCTGCAGTTAAACGGGTTTCTTTTTTTGTAGCTAGGTTTACCGTGTAGAGATCGTTCTTTTTGGTATACGCTACAAAGTTACCATCCGGGCTCAAAGTTGGATTAGCCTCTAAAATCGAATCGTTCGTCAATTGGACATCGGCATTATTCAGTCGTGCGAATACATCTTTCCCTTTAATAAAAACGGTAGTCTTTGATGAAGCCTGTACTGTCGGTGTTGTTTCCTGTAAAATCTCAGTCCCTTTTACAGCATCGCCAATGTAAGTTTTCCCATCTTTAATAATGAGGTAGTGTGAATTATCGGTCCAACTCGCTACAGTGGGAAGAGATTGAATAATTCCTTTAAAATTCCCTTTGAAGAATTGCTCATCAGTCAATTCTTTTTTTTGAGCAACGCCAGCGTATCCGAAACTTGTTAGCACGACGCCAGCTGCAATTTTTAAAACCAGGCGCTTTTGAAATTTAATAATCATAAAACTTATTTATAAAAAAGGTTAGGGCATGAAAGCCATTAGTAATGTCGGGCATACAATAAAATGCCAATAAGATAATTGATTTGTCTGTGTCATTTTGAATGATTAAATCGAACGATGTTAAGACAAATATTTTAAGACATTCATAACCGTCAATTCTCCTTTAACTGAAGCAATTGGCTTATAAGAGTCTGTGCAGAAGATTTCATCAACATTTTGCAAGGGAATACCATTGCTAAAAATACCATGACTGACTACAAAAATTATTTTCTCGGCATGAAGTTTCTTTAAAGCACCGGCTACTCCAACTATTGTTCTTCCACTATCACAGATATCATCTACCAGGAAGCAAGTTTTTCCACGAAGATCCTGCGCAAATACTTTAAAACCTGAAAGTTCACCGGTACGTGGATGGCGGTTCTTTATACACTCCACCACTTCTATATCAGAGATTGACTGCGCAACTTTATATATCTTTTTTAACGCGCCGGCATCTGGCGATACAAGACAAAACTTTGACTTCTCACATGTTGGATTTTGCAGCTCAAAAGCTTTTATCGCATCCTGCACAAAAACCTCATTTGACACTACCGTACAATTATCAATTACCGCGGCGGTAACATCGGAGTGGGCGTCGAAAACTGAAACTTTTTTAAAGTGCGAATTATTTATGAGGGCTGCAATTACTTTAAGAGAAAATGCTTCTCCCGGGTGCATCTGCCGGTCCATTCTTGCCGTAAGCAGGTAACTAATACAGAGCTCTATGTTGCTAAATCCA
>JANXYS010000420.1 GCA_025355935.1 Chitinophagales bacterium
AGTCCGGGATAATTCTATAATTGCCTTTCCACTTAAGCACCAGCAATACAATAAGCATTACTAATCCGCAGAGCAGCCCTAGTAGCGGCGGAAAAATAAAGTTAACACACCAACCTGTAGTGTACGATCCAATGACGTCGCACAAATTGATAAGGGCGAGGTAGGTTGTAAATTGCGATCCTTCTACTTTCTCCCAACAAAGGCCCATTAAAATGGGGAAAATTGTTACACTTAGCAGTGGATCAGCCAGGTTCCAAAGGAGCAATGCCCCTCCGGAATACATCTTGTAGTGCCATAAATTGTAGGTAGCATTTAAAATAATTAAAAAAAGGCAAACGCCCCACATTGCAGCCTGTTGTAATTTTTTCGCCCCAATCTTATCTGAGGCAGCACCTGCAACAATTATGGCTGCAAACGTAATAATGCTTCCCCAACTACCCTGCAAAAACGAAACTGTATTATCCGGCCATTGCAATACATTAATCAAATAATAGGTGTAGGAGCGGATGAACACACTGGAACAAAAATACACCAACGCTACAAGCGCAAAATACCGGAGACTCTTAGCATTTGTTATTGCAGCATATACTTTTTTAAAAAGGAGGGAAAGTTTCGGATTGGTATCGGCAAGCAAATTCTGTTTGCTTTTAGATTTTCCCCAAGGCACAAATACATCCTCATGTTGTAGCTTAGTGAAAAAGAAAACAATTGTAAATATCAAAAGGGTGAAGGTTTGAATCAGTACTGCGCTCTTAAATCCGGCGATATGTAAGACAGTAGATAATCCTGCCGCACCAAAAGCGGATCCTAACAAAAAGCCACCCCGCATAAATCCATTTAACCTTCCCCTTTGATCTTTTGGAGCTATGGCAATTGCCATGGCGTCTACGCTGGCAACTTCAATAGAGGCAAAAATGCTGTAGATAAAAAATAAAACGCTCATTAAGGTAATCTCTTTTAATGGATCCTTAACTATGAGTAAACCGAACGAGGCTAATACGGCTATTATTTGTGAAAGTACTACCCAAAGTTTGCGATGGCCAATAACTGAAAACTGGTATCTGTCTATGAGCGGGCCCCAAATAAACTGAAAGGTCCAGGGAAGCCCAAACACAGCAATGAAAGCACCTACTTTCTCAGATGCTACGTGCTGCCCCAGTAAATAATTTGCAATAGTAGTAAGGGCAAACCCTGCAGGAATACCCTGCATAATGTACAGGTAGAAAAACGTTACATATCGAAATTGGGCATTCTCTTTTAGAGTCGGTATTCTCATTTTTACTTTGGCGATAGTATGATGTTGCAAACAGTGATATAAAGCAAGTATCTAAGCTAATAGTGTTTTACAAATTTTGAACGCAAATGTTTGATTAATTAAATTTTGTCAAAACGTAGGGAATTTAAAGCAGCTTTTTAGGCTGAGAAATAAATTGGCACGCCTGTTGACATTCAATATTCTTTTACTATTAAAATTAAAACAATGTTTGACCAAATTTTAAGTTTCGTAAAGGATCATTTAGGCAATAATCCTGAAATTGCAAATGCCATTCCGGCCGGCCAGGAAGATGAGGTGCATCGTGAGATAGCTTCTCATATTAATAACGGATTGCAAAGTCAGGCTCCTTCTGAGGGTGGGCTCGGTGGCATGCTTTCATCCCTGACACAAAATATGGGTAACGGCGGCGGCGTTTCTTCTGCTATCGAGGGAGGCCTTGTGAGCAGTCTGGCCAGCAAATTTGGTTTGCCTCCAATGGTAACTGGCGCTATCGCAGCATCCCTTCCAGGTCTGATACAAAAATTTGTGCAGCATAGAAGTGCAGGTACGCAAGGAGCTCAATAATGGGTATGTCAATAGAATCTTAAGCATACTTATTGGCGCGTCAGCTTCAGTTGTACAACTATAATTCTGCTAATTCATGTTCAATTAAGATCGTTGAAAGCTTTTCGCAATAGTTAGAATATTGTATTGTGCAATATCCATAACAGGCCGTTAGTGTTTGCCTGAAGATTAATTAAGATTTAACGCATAGCAAGCTATAAGAGGGTTTGGTTACTGTTTTCAGAGAATTATTCAATTGCGTGCAGCACTACTGGCGATAATTCAAGCGCTATACTATAGAAAAGTATAGCGCTTTTTTATTAGATATTGCAAGTGGAGAATTTATGTCACTCCTGAAGACATTTTTAGATGCCAGAACCTGGGAAGCAAACGTGTAAAAGGTGAGCCACTAGTAATTCAGTAATCAACTCATCCTTTCAAGGTGAACCATACATGTTGTAATGGTAAAAAAAAACTGCCTCAAAATCTGAGGCAGTTACGGTTGCAGAGTGAATCAGTTATTTCTCTTTTTTTACGAAATTGCCTTTCTCATCGAAAATGATATCCTTCCCGTTAACTTCAGCCTCGTACGACAATTTTCCCTGCGCATCAGTTACTTTTCCCGCTTCCGTTATTTTAGCGCCTTTGTAATGTTGTTTTACGTAAGCTACTATGTTGTCTTGAAGTTGGGTTACCGGGATAGCTTTTACCATTTCAATGAAACTTCCTGAGGGCGTAAACTGAACAGAATTATCTTCTCCTGATTTTCCACCCCAGTTAGCTTCATAGTTACCTTTTTCTTTTTCCCATGTAACATTTTTAGCGTCAGCGTATTTATTGTGCAGTGCAGCTTTAACTACTGCAGGCACGGATATTTTATCCTTGCCTTCTTTTTCTTCTTGCGCAAAAACGACCGTACCAAAAATAAATAACAAGACTCCAAGGCTCAGTACTTTTTTCATAATTTCAAATTTTGGGGTTAATTAATTATGTAAAACTATCTGCCTATTCTGTTCGAAAGCTGAAGAATGCCTGTTGTTTCGGTAAATAAAAGTTAATAGAATTTTCATTCGGGAAAAGCTCAGAAGCTTGAAAAAAAAATTCCCTAATAACATGGTTACAGCTGCAAGTTTTGTTGTGTTCCTCATCGCAACATCATTAAAAGGTTTTCTCACGGTAGTCATATTGATCCGAAAATTTAGTATTAACCGTGTTCAATGAGTACCAATCTCAACTAGCCATTTCGGCCACTTTACAGCTATATGCTTTTCTTCGTCGGCGGCAAGAGAATCTGGCATGGTGACATCTTATGGTAAACTTAGCTCTTGTCTGCGCAGGTAACGACTTTACAATTAAACCAACGCCCTATTATATAATTCTACCCGAGATCTCATTAAATACCTGCATTTGCAACTTTTCGTAGAGAATTATTCTGTACGCGGACCAGGTTAAGACGCTTTTAAAAAACTGATGAACTTATGACATTTTTAAGCAGCCAAAGAATAAACAAACGAGATCTCCATTTTTTCCTCAGCATCAAAATTCTTTTCCGTCACCGTGTATTTTAAAAATATTTGGAAATTTCTAAACATATCTAGCTTTAAAAATGTTTAACAAAAACTAAGCAATAGTTAAACAAAGAAATGCAGGCAAAAGTATAGTGTACCAAGTGTAAAATCTAAACCAAAACATATATTATGCATCAAACACTTCTTGGGATTCTCCCAATCGCAAACAACAATTACGTCGCTTTTACATTTTTCGTGGGTTGTATGGCCATGATGGCGGCGTCTGTTTTCTTTTTCTTTGAAGTTTCCAATACCTCCGCAAAGTGGCGAACCTCAGTGTTAGTTTCTGGTCTGATTACTTTCATTGCTGCGGTGCATTACTACTACATGCGCGACTACAATCTTCAAACCGGACAGTCTCCAACATTTTTTCGTTATGTAGACTGGATCTTAACTGTTCCGCTTATGTGCGTGGAATTTTACCTGATTACTAAAAAGGCAGGAGCAAAAATATCTCTGCTGTGGAAACTAGTTGCTGCAGCCCTATTTATGCTGGTTACCGGTTACATTGGCGAAGCTATTTATCCTACAGAAAAACAAAGCTGGATCTGGGGTTTCGTAAGCGGCCTTGCTTATTTCTATATTGTTTACCTGATATGGTTTGGAGATGTAGCGAGGTTGGCCAAAAATGCTGGTCCTGCCGTTACTAAAGCAAACAATACATTAGCGTGGTTTGTACTTGTAGGTTGGGCTATTTATCCTATTGGCTACATTGCCGGTACTGAAGGCGGACTCTTTGGTGTAAAGGTGCTGGAGGGTGTATCACTCGATATTGTATACAATATTGGCGATGCTATTAACAAGATTGGTTTTGGGCTGGTGATATATGCACTGGCGCAAACTGATAAAGTTGTTGAAGTAGCCTAAGCTCAAAACTATAGCATGATATCAGTTGGTATCATGCTATAGTTTTTCTAATATTTTCTTTACAAGGGGTAGTTATACCTTAGCCTCGTAAATGATGAGCTTTATGATACGCATCATACTTTTACTCGCCGGTGCTGTACTGGTCTTCACTCAGCATTATATCCACCCGCTTCCGGTTCAACTGCAGGTGACCAGTTTTTTATGTGGCATTATTTTGCTTGGTATACCGCATGGGGCTGCAGACTTGTTGGTAGCTACGCAAAATTCAACAGCCGGAAAAAAATCCTTTTCCCCGGTAAAGTTTTTTATAAAATATCTCGGCCGTTTAATTTTGTTTGCCGCTCTTTTCTGGTTTTTTCCTCTCGCTGCAAACTTTTTATTTATCATTTTTGCGGCCTATCATTTTGGGGAAACTGACTTGCACCATTTTAAAACAAACAGCATAGCGGGCATATCTTTTGTCATCAGTTATGGTCTTGTTGTACTCGGTGTGATACTACTTAACCATTTCGACGAGGTTAAGCCTTTGTTTATGCAGTTTGAAGCAGGTGTTAAATATGAATCATTCATAGACCATATTGGATTATACAGGTATACCATTTTATCTGTCGTCGCTATATTATTTTTCGCAAGTTCGTTTTTTTACTTTTCGGTCAACAGTAACAATGATCAGCAAGGCAAATTCTTAGTACAATTCGCGGTAATACTTTTCATACTGTACAACCTGCCCATGATAGTCGGATTTACATTCTACTTTGTTTTATGGCACTCTGTTTTATCACTCCGGAATATTGTAAAATATCTGCGTAAGGATGGCTTATTTTCTACAATAGTTATTTCAAAACAGCTTGCGTTTTATAGCCTGTTAGCGATTGCTGGTATTGGCTTGTTTGGCCTTACCGGCTTCATGTTTATCAGCAATAATGCAATGATGGTATATGTATTTCTAGGGCTGGCGGTACTTACTGCACCTCATATGGAGGTAATGCACGAGATGTACGTTAGCATGAGAAATAGAAGCAGGACTAAATAATTGTGAGATGTATTCGTGCGTTTGTGAATACAACGTTTGGCTATGAATTTAAGAAAGAAGTGGGCGGCCTATCAAACGTATCTAAGATTACCCGAAGAAAACATTCATGGGTTCAAAGCATCTTCCCAAGGCCGTTGACGTTATAGATGTTCCTATAGTGTATAACAACAAGGCAGGTAAACTGACCCCTATTGAAGGGATACCAAATTGGAATGTTTTTTTATAACTATTTAAAACTGCTTCAAACTCTTTTCACATTTTTTCCAGTAGCTGAAGAAAGAGGGATAAAAACCTGTTACCTGTGGAAACATCCAATCCCGACTATCTTTAATACCCGGGTAATGAGTGAAAGCAGGGTGTTCTTTTGCAACGAATGCCTCGCCACTCGGTAGCATACCGTCCTTATACAAAGTTTCTAAATCTAAAATTTCGCCGGAATACAGCTGAATACCTGCAATTTCTTTGGCAAGATCGATGATGAATTCTATTACCTTTTCACTAACGGGATACTTCCTGAAATGAGAAGGCTCTAATAACAAAACACGGTTTACGTTTTCGTCTTTTCTCCATACGGGGTCGAGGTTATAGCTATTGTAGATTAATGTTGGTTTTGTGATATCGATTTTAGGCAATGCCGTTATGGGTAAATTAGTTTGAAAGTTTATTGTACTGCGAGGCTCCAGGACGCCTGGTACAGGTAGGGTAGGTATGTCGATGTATCCCTTATCCAGGAAACTGTTTTGCTGATGACTGTTTGTATATTTATTAATGTTCTCCTGGTTACAATAGTATTTTTTGGATGCAAACGCACCAGCAACCCATTGCCAGCTGCAGTTGTTACTCGCTATATCCCCATCCAGTAAATGATAGTACAGCCATTTTGAAGGTTGCAGCCAGTGAGCTTTAGCAATATTGCACGCGATCGCGGCTACGTACATCCTCACATGATTATGCAGGTATCCCGTTTCGTAGAAATTTTTTATTTGTTCGTCGATTGCAGTGATGCCGGTTGCGCAGTTTTCTAATGCCGCTATCATCTCGTGATGTTGTACATCTGGCTGTTGTTGTTTGAGATCCTGCCAGATCAGATCACCTTTTGCCTGCCATATCCGCTGGTAATATTCGCGCCATGCCAGCTCCTGCAAAAACTTTTGAATTTCATATGACTTATACCCCTTGCTTAAAACCGCCTCCTGCAAGAACTTTACACTAATTACTCCCCGGGAAATATAAGGTGATAGATGCGTTACAGCACCATCTATAAAATTCCTTGTCCTGGCATATTGAACAGGATTTACCTGCTTCACTTTTTCAAGTATCAGATCGTATTTGGCCGGGAATTGTGTTTGTGGGTTGGCACCTGCTTCAGCATGGAGGGTTTGCATAAGTAAGTCTTATTTCATTTAGTAGGTGAATGGCTGATTAATGATTTTCTGTTTACATAACATAATCCTTGGGATCAATCTTTCAGGTATATATTATCAGGATGGGTAGTAAAGTCAATATCCGTTAAACACTTTAGATAAACAAAACGATTGTCTTTATGTTCAGGAGATACCAGGTGCATGGAGTGATAGTCCAAAAAATTGTCCTTAATGATCCCTTCTTTACGTACTAGGGTATTTTATACTCTATGAAAATAAAAGTATTGTTGTTTGGCTTTCATGTTTTTGATAAAAAAGGGCTGCTTTTTTAAAGCAGCCCTGGATAGAAGTCTTGGATTAATTAAGCTTAATTCGCTTTAATTATTTTCATAACCTGGCTCTCCTTGCCTTGTGTTACCTGGAGGAAGTAAGATCCATTTCTAAAGTTGCTGCCGAATTTGTAAGTGTTGTTTGCTGCGCCTTTCGCTTTGTAAACAACAATTCCTGTCATGTCAACCACTTTAATTTCAACTATTTCTTTGTTGTTACCCTTCACGTTTAGTTTGAAGTATTCCGTGGTAGGATTAGGATAGGCAGTAACAGTTAGCTTTTCTACTACCGGTACAACTGGTTTTAAAGCGGTTGGTGCGTTAGGCGCGATGTTCACAACATATGGAGCGACAGCTAATACTGTGCCCACGCTAAATCCGCTATGAACAACCAGGTTACCACCACCCAATTTCATTTGCTGTGTTTTGTTTGAAGTCCAGCTGCTTGAATACAGGATGTTGGCCAATACTGCAGGATCTGAACCACCTGGAACTAACGCAAACGATATGGAATCATTAATACCTGGCTCCCCGTTATCAACCATGTTAACATACAGGAATAAGTTACCGCCCTTAGACACCGGTAATAACGGATTGGTAATATCTGTCAGGTTCGACTTAGTGATGAACTGTGCAGTTTGTCTTTTCGGATCCCGAGCGTCCACTGCAAGGGATTGCAATGCATTCGCTTTAATCTGGTAAGTTCTTACCACACCAGCTTCTGTTCTGCGGAAGACCACGTTCATGTTTCCTTTCAGGTTTGCGCCATTACTACCATATTTCACATTAAATCCGAAGTTAGTTTTCTTACCCGCATCAGAAGCAAATGTTCCTGCAGAAGCAAATGGAACAATGTAACCACCACCGGTAACGAAATCACCTATTGGTTTGTATACGGTAACTACGGTGGTTTGCTCGGCTGCAACATAATATCCACTCGTGTCCGTCCCGTCTTTCCCAACCAGGATTCTAACGGTGTATTCCTCGTCAGTTGCAGTACTTGGTAGTGTTGCCATGAAAGTGTAGCTCAATGTACCAGTTCTAACATCTCCAGCTGTAACCAGGTTTGTTACTGGAAGCCAGTTAGAGCTGTAAGGTGTTGCCGCGCCGGCGAGAGTTGTAACAACGAATTTCACTTTTGCGTTTCGGATATCTCCAGGATTAGCATCATCTGCGGGCTTAGTGACGTTAATATCCGAAATATTAGCCCTCAGCGTTACGTTTGCAGTTTGCGCTGTTGTTGATGCAGTCGCTACAATTTGGTCGCCGTTGTAGTCGATGGTAGCATCTTCCTGG
>JANXYS010000442.1 GCA_025355935.1 Chitinophagales bacterium
CGCCTTTTCACTGGTACGTGTATACGATATCTTGTTTTTTTTTCCTTGTCCACCGCCCCGGTACGTGTCCCCACGGACCGGAAGTAACGTGCGTCTTTTCACTGGTACGTGTATACGATATCTTGTATTTCTCTCTTCTCCTTGTCCGTACTTTTTACCTTGATGCAAAAAGTACCAAAAAGATCAAGGCGGACATAAATCGCTCCGCGTATTCCGCCAGCCAGCGCGTCAACCCTCTAATGGACAGACCGTTCGTCGTGCATTGTAATTAATAGGAGGCACTGAGCGCACCAATTTCATTGTCACTTTTATAATAGTTTGATAAATAAACTTTGTATGCTTCGGGTAAAAAGTGTGCTTCTTTCACAATGGCCCGACTCCCGTTTTAACGGTTTTGACAAAGGCTTTCATTCTCCAGAAGTAATCATGGTCAAATCCTTCGATGCTTGTCCTTGCTGAGCGCAGCGAACCTTTATGTTCCTTCGTGTTTTTGCGTCTTAGTGGCAAAAGGGTTAACATGGTTACGCTATACACAAAGCTGAGCTGCATATCCGTTGCTGTCAACTAATGTTTCGGTCCGTGGAGACACGTACCGGGGCGGACGGGGTGAGTTTCTAAATTCATATAATTCGTGGCTTCAAAAATTCGTGTTAAAGATCTTCAAAATTCGTGTTAAAAAAAAGGCTGCGCCGCGCCACCGGCACAGCCTTATAAATTCACCTCCTCCACCACTCTACCAACTTCTTCAACCCGAATGATACAATGAAACTTACGAGCGCACCTATGAGCGAGAGGACAATCGTTCGCGTTATATCAGACTGAGTGAGGTTGACAAGGAGCACAGTGAGGAAGCCACCTGCAGTACCAAACCTGGTTGAGCTGCCGGCAAATGAATCATTGGTCATCAGTTGTCGTTTTTTACCGCGGTTTGACTGACAGCAGTGACTACCCCACCCGCCACAGTCAGGTAGCCCGCAATTTTTACCACTATCGCCGGCAGAACCGCCGGCCCCGCCAGCATGGCCGCCGCAACAGCGGTTACGGACAGGCCGATGAGCCGGAGTTTTTTGAAGAATGTAGGTGTTTGCCGTCGCATTCGCTTGATGAGTAACATAATTATTGATTTTAAAAGTGAAGAAAAGAACCACCAAGAATCGAAGACGCAAAGTTTTACGAAGGGTCACTTTGTTTCTTCGAGCCTTCTTTTCTTAGTGGTTCAAAAAAAGAAGAATTACCACAGGGCCAGAGGTTTTATCGGTTGGGAGTTCATAAGAGTTGTAAAGACTCTGCGATACTCAATTGTGACCTCTTCTACCCTGTAGCTCTTCTCATCCACAACTTATCAACCGCACTTACAACTTGAAAGCGTGCACGCTTCCGTCATTGCAAATTGCAAATCGCAGGTGGCAAATAGAACACTGCCAATTGCCAATTGCACATTGTACTACAAACCCGCTTTCACAGCGTTCACCGCGGCGATGAATGCATCTGTATCCGCAAGCGTTTGCTCGATTACGTTGATGTCATACTCCAACTGGATCGATGCAAGCAAGCCATAGCTGGCGCGACGGTTGGTCAACAAAAACAACTTGTGCTTCAGGTTAACGATCTGCACTTCGATATCCTGCTTGGCCTTGCCTTCGGGCAGGGTTGGAACGAAGGCCTCGTACGCGGTGATCTGCGCTGTTAACGAAGCGATGTCGCCTTCGATGCTCGTGGAGGTCTCGCTCGTGTTCTGGCGCTTCCTGGTCATCGTGTACTTCTTGTTATCAAGGTCACCGCGGGTGCGGGTGGCTTCGCTAAGCAGGAAATCACAGTCAGCCACCGAGGTGAGCCGGGCAATTGAATAATCCATTTTTTACATTTTAAAAGTGAATAATAGTGGTCGTCGTAGGATGGATTGGATGTCTATTTTCCGGAAATAAGTTTGGTTAAAATTTGTGCTTCGGCACTGATCACCTCTATGCGTGCCTGCAAGCCGAGTTGTGCACTCTCACCGCAATAGATCATTTTACGATGACCATAGTTTTTTCTTTCCTCGGCATAGGCACGGTAGTAGTCCATGCTGCCAGTGTCTTGCGCTACTTCCAGCAACTGGTCCATGGTAAGCGCCAGCTGAAGGTTGGCTTCCCATTCTGATTTCATTTCCTGTAGCTGGTCTTCTATGCGACGTTTTTCATAGTTTAACTTTAATAAGCGGCCTTCCCATTTTTTTACGAGATCTTCTTTTACAAGGTTGATGCCTTCTGCGATCTTCATGGTGGCTTCGCTTCCTAGTTCATTCGTTTTTGCGTTACAGTTATACAGGCCCGCTAGTTTTACCAGCCCGTCAATCTGGAGTGACCGACCACCTTTTTCGACCATGGCTATCTGCGACCGGGTAGTGCGTAAGAATTTGGCCATCTCTAACTGGCTTAGGTTAAGTTGCTCCCTGAACTGTTTTAGTTTTAATTCGCCTTTCATGTTTTTAAGTTTAATGCGTTTATAATAAGGGCTGTGACAGGTTTTTCCGCGGATTGTCATGCTGTCACAGCACAAAAACCGTTTCTTGATTTATGTCACAGAGCCCATTTTCTAAGGTTTTTTTCGCCGGTTGGAAAGGGCGTGTCACGTTTTTTTTATTTTTTTATTCTTCGCTGATGACCTGCTGATTTCCTGAAGACAAAGCAAAAACATTTACAACTCCCCCACCAGAGTCGGGGGGTCGCGCGACCTTGCTATAAACCCTACGCTGGCGCGGATTTACACGGTAAAAAAACTTTCGTTTGAACGTAAGGGTTGTTTTTTAGGTCATTCAACTGCTCGGCTGTCACCCAAGCCAGGCGCGAAAATGGTTTTTCGCAGTAGCGACCCCCCAGCGACTAAAAATAATTTTTACATGAGTTTAGGGCGCGAAATATTCGTAAAACCCAATACAGTAAAGGATTTCGCGCATAAGGCACGTGAAAATTTCAAAAAGAAATATGAAAAATAGTTTGGTTTTTATGCAACGAAACACCCCCCAAAAGCAATTATACTATAGGGGATTATTGATTTCGAGGGGATGGCAGCAACATTTCAGTATACAACTTACCCAACATAAAACCTTCCTATTATGAATGAGCAATTGTTAGCACTCAAGGAAATCTCAAATTTGGTTATAGCACGATCCAGGGAGGAAGGCTACGATACCGAAAACCTGCTTTCAAAGTCTGACCTGGACGGGATTCAAGTGGCGGAAAGAAATATTCGCCAGGGCGCGCGCCAGCTTTCTCACCGCGCCGATCCCCGTTGCAAACCCTATGTACTGGATTCCATCCGTTACCTTTTGCGCATGTGCGTGCAGGTTAATTCGTGCCGGACTGCGCAGCTGGAGGATATGCCTTCGGGTGTTGCTCTTCCCGTTATCCAGGCGCAGTATGAGTTTGAACTTCGACTTACCTGTCTCTTTGGCTGGCTCGTAAAAACGTTCTCCCGTTTCATCAGCGACAGTCAACCCTTACCGCCTTTATTTCTTGAAGATAACCTGGGTTCAATATCCAGGATCAGGGATCTCGCAAGATCGAAATTCCGCAAGAGCCGAATCGATAAGGAACTTGTCGAAATTGCCGTCAAACCCTTTACTATCTTCCTGTCGCGTCGATACAAATTAGTCTACCACGATTTTAAATACCTGTGTTATTTCAGGAAAGCATTTTTAAAATTTCTTGGTGCTAAAAAATTTACAAACGAGTCCGTCTGTACGTTTCTCCACGAACAAAACACCAACACCCTGTTATTTCTGCATTGGCAGGTGGCGCAAATACGCAGCCTGGGCATGAAATGTAAAACCGCGCGCAAGCGGATTGTGCACTATCATAACAGCCTCCGCACAATACGCCAGCTTCCCCGAAAGACTGCCCATTTTTTCGAGCAAGGGTCTGGAAGTGTGGCACTCATTGAAAATTGGATATTGGCTGAAATTGAGTATCTCGAAAAAGAACTTTTATACGACCCTGGCCCGTCCAGCCATGAGCAGCCGGAAACAAGCGCACTACTGAAGTTAGAAACTTCCTTATCCGTTGCTGAGCTCTCCTGCTTGTTCAACTTATTTTACGATTGCAGCGTGGTAAAGCCAGAGAGCAAAGCTGGGTTAATGCGCTTTGTATCTAATAATTTCAAAACACCGCGTACCGCAAGTATCTCCGATCGCAGCCTGCTACGCAAAACCATCGGTATCGAAAGAGCTACTATAGCAAGCGTAAAAAAAACGCTTGTGAAGATGATGAACAAGCTGCGGGAAGAGGGGTAGAGCAAATAAACAAAAATGAAAACGAGCAAATTTGCAAAATTTGAAAACGTGCATCTATCCTAATTGCTTGCCGTTTTTAGCCGGCCACTTTTCTTATGGTGATTTTGGGGCTTGCTAGCTCCGTAGGAGCATCCTGTTTATAGCAAGAAGTTTTTAGTGTTTACAAAGGCTCCGTAGGTGCCTCCTAACCTGCGATATAAAAGTTTGATATATCCTCTGCAGATAATGTAGTCTGAATTCCTAATCAACACGAGTTAGGAGGCTCCCACTAATCGGGGATGAGATCTGGAGAATTGGAAATATAAACAGGATCCCCTACGGAGTTTAAATGCTGGCCGGCCGGTATCAGCCCATCCTATAAATTCCTATTAAATCCGGCCAATCCGAATTCAGACACCCCCCAAACTCCTATAAAATAATTTGTAATCCTTCATAAAAATTTCGCAACCCCTTCAGCTTAGGGCTCGGACCTACGAGTTCACGCAGTGAACTCAATTCGTGTAATTCGAGTAATATACTTTTTTAATTCGTGTCAAACACTTCATGTATCCCTACCCGCTATTACAAATTCCCTCAAAAATAAACCGGGAAAAACACCCGCCCCTCCCGGTGAAAACCTCAAATGTGGATAACTTATTTTCCTTAAACTGCAACGACATGCGTGCGAAAAGGAATTCTATTATAGGAGAGTTTCGTGAAATGGTTTAGGAGAGGTGGAAAGAGATGATCAAAATGCCGGCTACGACAAAACTGACTTATCAAAATAACTGCTCATGGAGTTTATAGAAATCGTCATTAAGGCTCAAAAGGGTGACCTGAGAGCGGCCTCGTTACTGGCAAAGGAGTTAGGACCGATCGTTGAAAACATGGTTAAAAAGTACATCAAAAGATCAGACGACTGGAAGGACACAAGCCAGACCGTGTTTACATATTTTTTTAAACAATTGCCAACGTTAGAATTCCCGGGGAAGGGCGAATTACTGAGTTATCTGCATACCCTGGTAAAAAATCAATGTTTAAAACACCTGCACAGCGAGACAACCTACCAGGAGAAGTTAGAAAAATACTACACCCTACATGCTGATGACGATGTTCACGTTGAAATTGAAATGGAAATCGAATGCCTCCTACTTTACGAAGACATTGAAAAACTGGTTGAAAGATTACCCGATTTCTTACGGATGATATTTAACCGCATCGTTTTCGAAAAATGCGACTACAAAGATCTTGCTATAGAGCTAAATATCCCGGAAGTAACGCTCCGATCACACATGTGCCGGGCGCGTAAAATCTTAAGAAAACTAATGCACGAAAACAACTAAGCTATGGACAATAACGATTACGATTTTAAAATGGAATGGCCTGAGGAGTTTGCTGAATACGCCGACCTGCCGCCGATATCGGATGAATCACTAGCCGGCATCATCGCCGCCATAACACCGGTGATGAGACAGATTAGGATAAAACGCAGAATTAAATCCGCCATAAAAGCGGGTACGACCGTGATGTGTATTAGCGTCTGCGTGTTTACGGCCGTAACAGTGATGAAGCAGCATACGCACATTGACATGCCTGCAACTGAAATGGTAAAACAGGTTGAGGCTGCACCTCCGCAAAGCGCTAAACCAACAAGAACAGAAACTAAGATCGTATCACAGGCCATAGTCAGTCACATTACACCTGTTCGATTAACCGCGAGTGCTAGGTCGGGGTTACGACGGATTAACACCGACGCTGGTAGGAACCAACCCGGCAAACGGCCTGTTGAGCAGACCCCTAATAGTTCCGCGTATCGCGTTGTTTATAGTAGCCAGGAGACGCCAATGATCGGGAGCGCGGAGGATATAACAGGATCTAAAAAGCAGTCCTGGACGGAAGGCGCGGAAGCTCTGCGAAAACATCCCCCAGGAGCGGAAAACAACCCTGGGGAAGCAGCCCGCGGGTCGGGGACGACGCTTCCAAGATAATGCCTGCCATTAAAAAGTATTAAACTCACAACAAACTCATTTCAAAAACTAAACTAAACATCATGCGCAAATTATTTATTATTCTGACCGTTGTATTTGTCACCGGGAAAGCGACCGCCCAGGTAGTTATGCCGGCCGACCAAAAGTTTTTTAAACACAGCTATTACAAACTGCTGGACGGCGATACGCTGCAGATCTCCTTCATTAAAAATGAAGATCGCAAGCTCCTTCCCCCACTCGACAGCATTGTTAAACCCTACATGTACGATTACCAGCGAAACATCGACACGTCAAAAGCGGAAATCACGGCCCGACGTGTGGAATACCATGCGGATGAGCATCGCGCCTTCGTATTCTTTGCACCGATCGTTGTCAATGAATACCAGTTTGTAGATGGGAAAGTGTACACGATCAAACAAGGGAAGGATACCATTTCCATTACCGGCAAGCTTTCTAACGGACGCCCGTATCGTGTACGCTTTTGGGTAGAGCTCATGAGAGATATGAGCAAATATGCCGGCAATGTAGATGCATTGGTACAGGATTTTGGTAAAAGTACAAGTTGTGTTGGTACTGCAAATAGTATGAATGCGGTACAAAGGCACAAAAAAATTGAATACAATTATGACTTGATAAGTGGCAAAGTAAATAGTGTCTGTTATCAAGCTGGGCAGATAGATGCATTCTATCATCGCTATAATTATGATGCAGAAAACAGGTTAATTAATATGGAAACCAGCAGGGATGCAATTGGCTGGCAAAAAGACGCCAGTTATTATTATTACAAACATGGACC
>JANXYS010000490.1 GCA_025355935.1 Chitinophagales bacterium
AAAAATCGAGTTTAAATTCCGGAGCACAGGTAATGTATTTAAAGGCAGGGCGAATGTACTCGTTTATGGAAAACGATTTGTGCAACCTTATTGACACCGGAGTGCCGATTAACACGTTTTATTGGACTTCAATATTTAATATTTTTACGGGATCGATAATATCATCTCCCTTATTGTCTTTTGCCTGAATCTTCCTAACAACGGGCATTCCTTTAATTACTTTACCAAAGGCTGCATACCCGAGACCGTCGGGGTTCGTTCTCCTGCTACTATCAAATTGCACCTGGTCACCAATACAAATAAAAAACTCAGACCTGCCAGTCCCTGGCAGCGTTCGGGCGAGTGAGATTGTACCACTTACGTGGGACAGACCTGTTTCTTTAGGACTTTCATGTTTTACACCTGCAAGTTTGCTTAACTGCGTGGGATTTGATTTATAAATTCCTCCCTGTATCAACCCCGAATTGTACTCAGCAGGCAAGCCTTCAATTTTAATAACGCGATAGAACGAAGATTCCTTGTACAATCCTTTTTTTACGTAAGATAAAAATGCAGCGACGGTCTGTGGAGCTTTGGCCGGATAGAGTTCCGCTTCAATATTGCCAATACTTGTTTCGATAATAATATGCGGCTCTTTATTTCTGTCGGGTTTACAACTTGTGGAGATTGCTACAACAATGAGAAGTAGAAGACATTTCATGATACTTGATTAAGGCCACTAGTCCAAAAAGTGAATGGAACAAATTGCAATATTGTAGAAATTAATACCTCCCGGTGAACCTTTTTCAATATTGGCTTATTTATTGGAAATGAAAGTGGATATTGATTAACCTTAAAACTTTTATTATGACTAGCAACTTATCAGTTCGCAATCTAAAACAGATTTTCTTTTCTGTAGCATTTCTTTTAGTAAACTTTATTTCTTTCGCACAGGATAGTACTGTAACCGCCACAACGACCACAAATACTGCTGCAACATCCACTGAGACTATGTGGTATACAAATCCTATAGCCTGGGTTATAGGTGGAATTGTACTGTTGGTTTTATTGATTGCATTATTCCGTAACAAATCGACCTCTTCTGACCAGGTAACTGTAACTAAAACAGTTTCCCGCGACACAGATGTGTAATATGTAATAAACCCATTGAATTCTGCATGCGTTCCTCTTCAGGGAGCGCATTTTTATTGCAACGAAGGGACTTATTCGCTGGGAATTATTTTCTACAAACGATTGAGGTCAAAATACACTTTTCTATTCTCTTCTTTCTGGTTGTCCTCATCTTATACTATAAAATCTATCGCAATTTGGAAATTTTACTGTCAAAATTGAAGATTACTTCAATGTGGCTTGCGTCTTGTCAGTAAACTAATTGTATATACAACCATAAAAATTTAAAATCATAAAACTCACACCATGGCTACAAATGACAAATTAAATGAAGTACTGAATGATCTTATTCATATTAACAATGACAGGATAACCGGTTATGAAAAAGCTTCGGGCGAAACAAAAGATATAGATGTAGATCTGCAAGGAATCTTTAACAAGATGGCAGACGAAAGTCGAAAATATAAGGCAGAACTTACCCAGGCGGTTACATCGCTAGGCGGTGAAATTGAGCAGGGCAAAACCAGCCTGGGCAGTATCTACCAGGTCTGGATGGATATCAAAGCAACTTTTACCGGTCATGATCGCCAAAGTGTTTTGAACTCATGTGAGTATGGCGAAGATGCCGCTCAAAAGGCTTACCGTGATGCACTTGCGTCCGACGCCGAAATGGATGTGGAAACAAGGCAGCTGATTACTACACAGAAAGATGAGTTAAAATCTTCTCACGATGCAATAAAAAAACTTCGCGATGCCCACAAAGCAATCAATGCTTAGTTAAATAAAATCAGAATAAGGCCCGGTTTGATACCGGGCTTTTTCGTTATAAGTCTTTGTGTAAGATCCCTATAATTGTTCTATAAAGAACTTCAGTACCTAAAGCCAGGTCGGCGTAAGAAGAGTACTCCAGGGGATTATGACTAATTCCGTCCTTACTCCTTATAAAGATCATCCCATAATCACATGCGTATGATAACGTCAGCGCATCATGAAAGGGCCCGCTCATAAGTTCAGGCACATTAAGGCCCATAGCCATGCATTGCTTTTTAATGAGTTCTTTAAGCCATTGAGCGCAATAACGCGGTTCACTGTTAGTGTCTTCTGATATGTGATAAGACAACTGATTTTTTTGAGCTACCTGTTCAATCTTTTTTCTTAGCTGTTCTTCGTAATTATTTCTTCTTGCAAGATCTATATCTCTTAAGTCAATTGTAAATACAACCTCTTCAGCTATAATGTTCCTGCTTGCGGGAAATACATTCATAGTTCCAACAGTTCCCACGGTAGGGTTTCCCGGAATCTGGGTTACGATTTCATTTAGCGCAACTACTATCTCCGATGCACCCAACAATGCATCTCTTCGGTGTTGCATAGGCACAGAGCCGGCATGGCCGGCCATGCCGGTAAGCCTTACCGTTAGCCATAGAGGTCCGGAAATACCTGTAACTATCCCGATGGGCCTATTTGCAATGTCAAGTATTGGTCCCTGTTCTATATGTAGTTCGAGATAGCAGTATATGCTGCCAGCCTTATACTCACTTTCACTAAAGCGTGTTACATCGCAACCAAAATCTTTCAATGCCTGTTCGCGCGAAATTCCGTCCTTGTCAACTCTTGCGAGTTCACCATTTTCCAGTTTGCCTAAAATACCGCGAGACCCGAAGAGGCCTTTGTTAAATCGCCAGCCTTCCTCATCAGCAAATGATACTATTTCAATTGAACGCTCGGTAGCCTGGGAGTTCTCCTGCATTGTTGTAACTGCCTCGATAGCGCAAAGAACACCGGCTACACCATCGAACCTTCCCCCGTAGGGTTGAGAATCCAGGTGCGAACCCATCATAAGTACAGGCAAAAAATCGTTGCTGCCTTTCAGTTTTCCTATAAGGTTGCCAAAATTGTCAATTCGCGTTGTCATGCCTGCCTCCTTCATCCACGATGCCGCAAGATCAAACGCTCCTTTTTCAAGGAGGCTGTGTGCGGGCCTGCACGTACCAGTTTCGCCAATTTTACCTATGAGGCTCATCGCCTCGAAGTGGGCCTGAAGGCGGGATGAATTGATTTTCATTGTATCTGAAGGTTGGTGAGCTGCCAGGTTGTATTAAAGTCGAAAACCCTTATAACTTAAAAGCTGAAAAAAACAGTACTAAAAAATGGTACTGCGGTTCAAAATGTGATCAATGATCGTTTAGCGGCAGTCCTCTCTCCTTGAATTGTTTCCAGTTGAGGTATTCTGGCGCCACCCGGTGTTCTTGCATCGTAATGCAGTCGTTAACGGGGCACATAAGCTGGCATAAATTACAGCCCACGCACTCTTCTTCTTTAATTGTATAAGTGTTATATGGCTTTCCGTAAGCTAGATCAATTGACTGGTGCGATGTGTCCTCGCAGGCGATATAACAAAGGCCGCAATGAATGCACTTATCCTGGTTGATATGTGCGATATGATGATAGTTTATATCAAGATCTTCCCAATGAGTGATATTATTTACGGACCTACCTATAAAATCATCCAGTTTTATAAAACCGCGATCGTCCATCCAGTTATTCATCCCTTCGCACATATCTTCTATGATTCGAAAACCATGTTTCATTGCCGCTGTACACACCTGTACATTGGATGCTCCCAGCAATAAAAATTCTACGGCATCTTTCCAGGTGCTTATCCCACCGATACCGGACACAGGAACAGATTTCGTAACATTATCCTGCGCAATCGTGGTTAAAAATTTCAGGGCAATTGGTTTAACGGCGGGCCCACAATAACCACCAAAAACACTTTTTCCCGCTACATAAGGATTTGGGACCAGCGTCTCAAGATAGACGCCGGTAACGGACTGTATAGTATTTATAAGAGAGAGTGCATTTGTTCCTGCCTCTACAACTGCCTGGGCTGTTGGAACAACGGAATGAACATTGGGAGTTAGTTTGGTAATAACAGGTATAGTTGCTTTCTCCATTACCCAATCCACCACCATTCGCGCAATTTCAGGATCCTGCCCTACTGCCGCTCCCATACCTCTTTCAGTCATCCCGTGCGGGCATCCAAAGTTGAGTTCCAGCCCATGCGCCCCGGTATCTTCCACTTTTTTTATCAGCTCATGCCAACTCGCCTTATCATTATCTGCCATTAGTGATACGATCATGGCGCGGTCGGGGAAGAGCCGGAGGCATTCTTCAATTTCTCTCAAATTTATATCAAGTGGTCGGTCACTAATCAATTCAATATTATTAAAACCCATCACTTTCTGCCCTCCATAATTAATAGCAGAATACCTCGACGAAACATTTTTGACCTGCGATCCTAAAGTCTTCCAAACCACGCCCCCCCAGCCAGCTTCAAATGCCCTGAGGACATTAACTTTTTTATCAGTCGGCGGCGCACTTGCCAACCAAAAAGGGTTGGGCGATTTTATACCAAGGAAATTTGAAGATAGATCTGCCATTGTAATTCTTTTTTCCAGGTGCCTTTTCCGCATCCTGGATTAACCATAATTAATTAAGTTGTAGCTTACTGTTGCGAGATATACAACAAGATAGCTGCAGCCCCGTCTTTTCCCGCCTGTACTGCATCAACCACTTCTTTACCGCCATTAACACAATCGCCACCAGCAAATATGCCTTCCAGGTTTGTGGCTGTATTGTTTGACACTATTTTAC
Organism: Chitinophagales bacterium; assembly: GCA_025355935.1. GTDB lineage: Bacteria > Bacteroidota > Bacteroidia > Chitinophagales > Chitinophagaceae > Ferruginibacter. The sequence continues at coordinate 4,768 of JANXYS010000490.1, forward strand.
CCCTTAAGTTTTCAAAGTCATTCTCTGTTATTAAGCTTTCGAATGGCATCTGTCCCGCAGCCTTAATAATCATATCAACTTCAAGTACTATCTGCCTGCCAGTCTTCAGTGGCGCACGGCGGCCAGTTTCGTCTGGGGTATCCAGTTCCATCACATCAGCAATTAAAGAATGAACCTTGCCATTCACGCCGATGATCTCCTTCGGCGCAGCCAACCAGATTATCTTACAGCCATCAAGCTTGGCTATATCAAGTTCGACCTCGGTACAGGGCATCTCTTCCTGTGTTCGGCGGTACAAGATGGTAACTTCCTTAGCGCCCAAACGCCGAGCCTGGGTAGCGGCATCTATTGCTGTCATTCCCATACCTATTACAGCAACGCGATCTCCTACGGGCACCTTGCTAAATCCTTTACTCCTTATGTCATAAATGAAGCTTATGGCATCAATAACTCCCTCTAATTCCTCACCCTCGATATCTAGTTGTCGTGCCAGCCCAACACCAATACTTACATACACGGCATCATAATCTTTTTGCATGATGTCAAGCCGCAAGTTACGCCCGAGCTCCTGGCCATACTTAATGTTTATACCCCCGATACTCAATATGTAACGTACTTCATCTGCGCAAAATGCCGGCGTTACTTTATAGGCAGCTATTCCATATGTCATTAGGCCACCCGCCTTTTCATCCTTTTCAAAAATCGTAACATCAACACCTTCGCGACTAAGCATGTGAGCGCAGCTAAGGCCAGCGGGACCTGCGCCGATTATTGCGACTTTTTTCGCTTTTAATCCTTCCGGAGTAACTTTACGAGTAAATAATTTCCAGTCCTTTTTCATCGCTATTTCGGTGCTGTAACGTTGAAGTTTGGCAATAGGTATTGGGGGTTCATCCATCAAATTAAAAACACAGCTTCCTTCACATAATTTTTCCACAGGACAAACTTTACCACAGCCTGCACCCATTATGTTTGATAAAAAAATAGTGTGCGCGCTTCCTTTTATATTATCCGTAGTGATTTGCTTAATGAACTTGGGAACATTAATACTTGTTGGACATGCCTTTATACAGGGTGCATCATAACAGAATAAACAACGGTTAGCTTCTACCAATGCTGCATCATGCGTTTCGAATGGCGGATGAAAATCAGCGAAATTGTGGGCGTATTGTTTAGGCGATAGCCGGTTGGATTCAATTGACATTTGTGTATTTATTTTGTGAGGCATAGGACGGTGGTAAAGACTTCCGGCTTTAACCTGCTACTATATCCGCATAACTTTCAGGTCGCCGGTCACGGTAGAACTGCCATTTGCTGCGCACTTCATCTATCAAATCCAAATCAAATTCTGCGATCAGTAGTTCATCCCGATCCTCTGAAGCAGTTGCAAATATTTGTCCTCGTGGATTTACAAAATAGGAAGTGCCGTAAAAATTACCCAGGTTCCAGGGGGCTTCAGTTCCAACCCGGTTGATGCAGCCCATGAAATAACCATTAGCTACTGCATGCGCAGGTTGTTCGAGCTTCCACAAATATTGTGATTGACCGACTGTGGTGGCGGAAGGATTATAAACTATTTCAGCCCCATTTAAACCAAGGCTCCGGGCGCCTTCTGGAAAATGGCGATCGTAACATATGTAAACACCCACTTTTGCATATTTCGTTTGAAATACCGGGTATCCCAGGTTGCCGGGTTTAAAGAAAAATTTCTCCCAGAAACCACCTGTTTGCGGGATATGATTTTTACGATACTTTCCAAGATACCTTCCATCAGCATCTATCACTGCTGCAGTGTTGTATAACATACCAGATTGTTCTTTTTCGTATACCGGAACTATAATAACCATATTATACTTCTTCGCATAAGCGGCCATGCGGTTTGTAGTGGGTCCGGGAACGGATTCAGCGGCACCATACCAAGTTGCATCCTGACCCGGGCAAAAATATGGTGAATTAAAAATCTCCTGAAGGCATAATATCTGCACACCCTTTGCACCCGCCTCTTCGATGAAGGGAATGTGTTTCTCTTCCATTGCCTGCAGTATCTCCGCAATACTTCCCTCACCTTCCGTTTTTGCAAGGCTATCCTGATTTTATAATGCGCGACATTCAAAACATTATTAATGAAAAAATAAAATTCACATTAAAGTCCAAAAAGATTTTTTTATGTTAGATAGTCTGACTTACCTTATTCCGCCTTATGAATTTACCGTATCCTTTTTCCAGCAGGCACTTATTATTTTCAATTGCTACTTTACCCCGTAGCACTACCATCTTAACCTTCCCTGTAACTTCCCAGCCTTCGTAACCGCTATAGTCAACATTCATATGATGGAGAGAAGCTGAGAGAGTATGCTTTTCGTGAGGATCAAAAATAACGATGTCTGCATCACTACCAACTGCGATCGTTCCCTTCTTTGGAAACATACCAAAGATTTTTGCGGGATTTGTGCACGCCACTTCTACAAATTTATTAAGTGAAATCCTGTTTTTCACCACACCTTCGCTAAATAATAATTCTAGTCTGTTTTCCACGGCGGGATGGCCATTGGGAATTTTAGAAAAATCTTCCAGTCCTATTTGCTTTTGTTCC
>JANXYS010000500.1 GCA_025355935.1 Chitinophagales bacterium
CTCGCCTTTGGAAAATCAGGGGAGGTAAAATTTCCAAAGGCACACCTAAAAGGAATATTCTGCTCGCGCTGTAAAACTACAACTCCCCTGCTTTGTAAATCGTTATTAGACAGTATACAATAAGTTTACAATAAAAAAAAGCCGTCATGTCTGTGCGGCCGTGTAATGGAATTCGTATCGCCTGCCTGTATAACCTTGTCGGAAATTTTTCAGTGTAAAAATCACTTGCCTCTTTATGGATCGTCTTTAAAGAATGCGCCGGGCTGAACGTTTAAAAACATCAGTTGGCCATCGATGCCAATAACTTTCAGCAGATTTGCCAAATATGAGAGACTAGTGGTTGTTACAGGTCCTTACCTAGGAAACAGCAATCTGGAAGGTGGTGACTTTATATTTTTTGGATTGCACGTACGCAAGAACATTGCTATTCTGAGAAATAGTATTTTCAAACCGGCTATGCCTCTAGTTCATATTCATTTTGTTCATACCCTTTTTCTTCTTCCCGGTTTGGTCTATTGCTGCTTTTAATCCTTTTGCCAGTTGTTCAGCATTACCCATTCCCCAGTAGTGTAAAAAGAAAACATGTGGCTTTTCATGCACCATGTGATTGTGTAAAGCAACTACTTCGATACCATTTTCAATAAGAGTCTTCAACACCGGTTCAACTTCATCTTCAAGCATAACAAAATCTCCGGCAACTGCGGCTTTTTCGGGCGTTCCCTGCCAGGCTGCCCAGGTATTAAATCCCATAAAGGTTGTGATCTTAACACCATGCTCTCTTAAATCAACATCAGGTCTTCCAAACGTATATTTAATAACCCCTTTGTTCATTTCTCCCTTAGCACCGAATATACCATCAAGATTTTTAGTGTCAATGGAATTTGCAACTGCCTCGGTAGAAGCCGTGCCTTTAGAAGGGTCCCCACCTCGTAGTTCCTTTACTTTATCGAGCACAGCTTTGGCTTTTCTGGCCATCACTTCTGTGCTGCCCATTCCGCCCATGTGCATGAACATAATGTTGGGATGATTGCGTATAAAATGATTATGGATTGCAGTACTTGTTAAACCCTGTTTGATAATTTCCTGCTGAACCGGTTTTAAATCTGTTTCCGTAACAACTATATCACCCATAAACATCACTCCGTCTTTTGCTGGCGTAAAAGCAACCCAGGTGCTCAATCCCATGGCAGGTATTATCTTAAAGCTATCCACCGTTACACTTAAATCATTTTGAGGGATAGTGATTTTGTATTCTCCATTATTCGATTTTCCTTTCATGCCCATAATATTTGCAATGCCGGCGCTATCCACCTGCTTTAATTTATTTTCTTCCCTGACTTGTTTTGTCTTAGTTACTTGAGCCTCGCTGTTATGCAAAAAGGCATTAACACTAGTGCAGAGGAAAAACACGATAACTTTTTTAAAAGAATTCGACATTTGCTTCATAATGTTTTTTTTACTGTGCTGTAAAATGGTTGCGGTAATATCCTAAAATTTCAAATTATGAAAATAGGATTTTAATAAAAAAATAGCGTGATCAATATGTTGACTCATCATTTTTCAAATCAATGTAGAAATGCAATAATTAAAGACATAAATTTAGGACTCAATCCAGTGTTGCGAAAATTCTGTTCTGCCATTTGGGCAACTTAACTAACGTTCAAATGATAGAATTTACATCAGTTATGATTTTAATACAATTTTCGCTCCTATGTGTAGGAAATCACAAAAACGAACCCATCTTTTCTGCAGATCTTTCAAAACCCTCAGTTCCCTGCAGCAAAAAGGTATCAGCTTATTCGCCTCAAAAAGTCTACGCACCTTTTCTAGGGGCAGAGAGTTTTTTGCGCAACAGAATATCAAGAAAAGATTTTTTCTGTTACAATAAACGGTAAGAGTGTACATATTGTGATGGGGAAAAAGAAGATAACAGGTGTTTTATAAAAAGTCCGAAATATTGTTAACTAACAATCCTAAAGATCGAATATAGAAAAAATCCTCCCGGTAAGTATCTTAGCAGTTCTTATGCGAAAAGATTACTCCGGTTTATTATTAGAAGTGAACGGATATGATAGTTATTTCAGTCAATGCCCATAAATAATAATCTAGCTACTATATACAAATGAAATGGATAACCAGAGAACGACCAAAAATTGACCGCCTTGCTTGCCCCTGGCTAATTAAAAACTTTGTAGATAACGAGGCCGAATTTATTTATGTTCCAACAGAAAGAGTGATCGCAATAGGAAAGGAATTAAATGCAACCCCTTTTGATATAGCCGATGTAGAGTACTCGCACCATCAAGACAAATGCACCTTCGACTATATCATTCAAAAACATAAATTAACAGAACCAGCCTTACAAACACTGGCGATAATCGTAAGAGGTGCGGATACTGACAGGCACGATATAGCGAG
>JANXYS010000506.1 GCA_025355935.1 Chitinophagales bacterium
AAAAAGTTTCCTCGGAACAACGGTGAGCTTTTCAATTAAATCCTCAAGGTCCGGCTCAAAGCTGTTTAACGCGCCAAACATGCTTTCGAGCCCAATCATTCCTTTTTCTGCATATTCGAATTCACATTCTTTATCGTCCGTATGTTGAGGAAAATGATGAGATGCAAAGCTATCGACCAATCCATTCTTTATTGCATCACGCACCGCATACATATCCTCAGAAGAACGCAGGGGCGGATCTGTTTTAAGATTGGTATCGTACCCTGCCAGGTCCTCATCGCAAAACCATCCGTGATAAGGAGTAACAGATGCTGAGATTTGCAATCCTTGTTCCCGGGCAGTCTTTACCATGTCTAACCCTTTTTTGGTACTAACCCCTGTGAGGTGCAATTTCGAATGGGTATACCGCAATAATTCAATATCGCGGGCAATCATCAATTCTTCTGCAAGCGCGGGTATTCCTGGCAAGCCAAGACGGGTGCTGCTGATACCCTCATTCATAAGCCCATGAGTACCTATGCCATGATCGTTCGGAACCTGTATAATTGAGCTTTGTATGCTTAAAATATATTGTAATGCTTTTAATAAAATTCCTGCAACCTGGATACTGTTTATTCCATCACCAAAAGCAATGGCTCCGCTCTGGAACATATCGTACATGTCAGTTAGTTCCTTACCTTCTGCATTCTTAGTAACTGCCGCGATAGGATATATTCGCACAGGTAGGGGAATTGCCTTTTGAAGAATGTATTGCACTTGTGATTGTGAAGAGATTGAGGGGTTAGTATTTGGAGCGACCATGACATCGGTAAAGCCACCTGCAGCAGCAGCAGCAGCGCCCGTAACTAGTGTTTCGCGATGTTCGAACCCCGGATCGCCAAAATGAGCAAATATATCCATCCACCCGATGCTGACATGTAAATTAGGATAATTTATTACAGTTGCATCATCGGAAAAAATGCTGGAATTAATCTCCTTAAATAAACCATTTTCGATCAGGATGTCAGTTACCTTTCCGTGAAGGGGTGAAGTGGGGGAAACAATTTTAACTTGCTTGAGTAAAAGCTTCATGCGTTTTTGGCGATTACGCAAATATCAGAAAAAAAACTGAGCCTGCAATACGGTTGAAATTTCGTTTCCTCATTCACACGCGGACAAAAAACTATCGGTGATAAATTATGGGATGCGCTCTGCACCTCGTGCCGGAGCAATGGACAGAGTTGTTAGAAATTTATTATGTAGAATTATTTACACATTAAAATATCAAAGCTTATTTATTTCGTTTTTACGTATTAGAAGCGATAGTCAAACTTTTCGATAAGAATCAAATAATATTAAATTGAAGTTTCAAATATAGGGCGTAGTTGCTTGAAACCTCCACCTTACAAAATACCATTTTTATCAGATTTGCGGTTGACGTTGAAACGCAAATAGTGGCAATAGATTTAGGGCGAGTTGTCTGGCGCTAATAAAATAAGAGACTTCTGTCTGGTAGAATGAAGGAAGATCATGGACCAATGCCACCACATAAGTTAGGCTGACCGTATAGATTTTTCGGAAGAGAAGTTTGCAATATTTGATCGGATGGAGTAGTGGCTCGTCAGCATTATGTCAAGGCTTTGTGCACGTTACTGGGTTAGCACTATAATAAAAAAGAGGAAATCACTTTCCTCTTTTTTATTTTTTTTATTTTCTCCCCCTGCCTACGAGGTATAAAATCAGTCCAACTACCAGGACCACTACGATAATGCCTGACCAAACGCCTGCCTTAAAAATATCTCCGATTGCCTGGCAGCTGCTTAATGTAAAGCTAAGAGTAACGAGAAGTACACTCAGCAATGGTAATTGATAACGAGTCATATTGTTTTGTTTTGATGATTAAAAAATGGTCATTAATTGCTGGTTGCGTTATGACCGTGTAAATATGTTCAAATTTTATCTTCCGCAGTTCAGTTTCTTTCATGCTTTCATTTAAGATTGACCTCACTATGTTCGCCATCATTAAACTCTTTTCCTGTTATTACAGCTTTGAGCTTTTGGTAAGCAAGCACCACTTTACTTGATGTGCCATCCCAATATTCTGCATGTATCGGAATTACTTTTATAAGCTGAATTTTTGGGTCGTCGAGACCCTCAGGAAACCACGCTTTTAATGAAGGGTTCCAAAGCTCTTTTATTTTCTCAGCATCATCATTAAGCGCTGCAGTTCCGTCAATAACGACATACGAGTTTGTTGAAGGTGAAGCATAAGTTAGATAAACTTCTTTGTTATGTGAAATATCTTTGGTTTTACCGGTGTACTCATTCGTAAAAAACCAAAGGCAACCCTCATGGTCAACCTCTACCGTGCTCATGGGGCGGCCTTGTAATTTTCCGCCGGCTTCCTTGGTAATAAATGTGTTTATGCGAATATCTTCGATAAGCTCTTTTATTTTGGCTTGCTGATCGATTAATGATGTCGTCATGATAAGTATTTTAATTGTTCCGGAGTTACGGGTTATTCCCCACGGATATTACAAAGCATATACCAATAAAAACCAATACCATTTGATTACAGATTTAAGTTTTTGAAAATTTGACGTTTGCCATTATTTTTGAACCTTTAAACTAACAGTTCGGGCGGTAGCGCAGCCCGGTAGCGCACACGTCTGGGGGGCGTGGGGTCGCAAGTTCGAATCTTGTTCGCCCGACTTTGATAGCCTTGCTGAGTAAAATCAGCGAGGTTTTTTATGTGTTGGTGCGTTTAAATTAAATCGGCGTCACCAGTTAAATACCATTTCTGAAAAAGGCTCACTCATCTTTTTTTCTTTTAAACGTATGGCATAAAGCATTTATAAATGAAGTTAAAAGGCCGTCGCAGACATTTAACTTGCGCTTCATCCTGAAAGCGGAAAAACTAATGAAAAAGGTAGTGCCACTATATTCCCAAGAATCAGACTTAATGGGCAGAAAATTGAAATAAATACCGATCGTGCCCTAGATTTCAAAAACTGGTCAAAAGAGGCTGAGTGCGTTATTCCTGCTCATTCAAACAGCAAAATAAATGACTACTTGGAACGTGGAAGAGTAAAATTTACCGGGGTTATTCTTCCTTATCCTTTAAAAAGGATGCATTGACAGGTGAACTTTTAAAACAAGTACTTATTGGGAAAATAATAACCAGTAAATATGTACTAAGTAAAACTGCTAAAGAAACCTATTGTTTCAGATTCCAGATCGGAACACAGTATCGCGAAGGAAGCGATAAGGATTGTTAAACAACATTAAAGTATCATAGAGGGCAACTTTAAAACTCATCCTTGCAATAGGTTTCAATTTATCATCCTACCAGAAGGCAGATATGGAAGGATATCAATCATAAATCTTCTCGTTAACGGTTAAGTATAAACGAAACCATTAATGGTCAGTGTAGTTGAGCTGACTCGCGTTAGGTTGGGTGAAGATTTTTAAATGAATATGTCTTGTAAAAAATAAGTTAAAAAATATTTGCAAATAGCATATCTATTTTATAGATTTATAGTTCGATTAGTTGTGTAAGGTGTTATTCAATTAGAGATCAGCACATTGAACAGAAATCGAATACACCCATAACCGAAGACTCCACTATCCTTTACTACAACTTTTACTACTGCCTATCATAATCACCCTCATAGCAATTCAGGATCTCTCTAAATTCCTGAAAATACATTGTACATAATATGTTATTGATTTCCGGAATAGAAAAATACTAACGTGTGTCTGTACGATGCATACTCTCTCTTGAAAAGCTCCTAGACAATACTGAGTAATTCCAGTTCTATTTGGAACCGTATGGGCTTGGAATAACTGGGATACCCGCTACTTACCAACAGCAATGTTTTCAAACTACAGGAAAATCCATTTTAAAAGAAATATCCCCTTTCTTCATCGTTTAAATATTTATATGCCATTCGATCAATGTTATCGAAAACTTGTGCTGCCACTTGGTGCCAATGACTGCGCAGACTAACACCCCCCGGCTATTAGAAAATGTCGCTGTGAAAAATATCCCCCTTTTTTAATTACTTAAACATTTTTATTATGAAAACAATTTTCACGCATGGGCAATTAAACAATTGCACGCCGAAAGCCGCCAGGTGGCAGAAACTATTGCGGCCTGCTATCAGGCTAAGCCTGTTACTGCTGCTGATATTTACCTTTTCTAACACTTTAACAGCACAAATTACTGTGGATGGTAATCCTGCAGATTGGGCAAATTTTCGCCTGAATCCCTTTTATGCTACAAATGCCTATTCACACGATGCTAACAACTCCAATGATGACCAATTTACTAATGGCTCTAAAGATGGAATGCTAATTTCAGGATGGAGTTGGAGTAATGGGCAAACTAACAATAAAGGAGATATAACTAATGCTGCCGCCACCTTATACGTCGATCCAGTCACCGGCCATAATATAGTAGCCTTCTGTGGCGACCGCGCCGTTAACAATGGTGATGCTGCCATTGGCTTTTGGTTTTTTAAAACCCCGGTGGCTTTATTAGGTGCTACTTCAGGAACCTTCTCCGGTAGCCATGCAAATGGTGATCTGTTAGTGGTTAGCCATTTTACCAATGGTGGCGGACAGGCCGATATATTTATCTATAAATGGTCTACTGCCATTAACGGATTGTTGCCACCCGTAACCAGCTCTGCTGCTTCAGTTAATGCTATAGTGCGACCGGTACCTGCAGGCTTTTTTTACGCTTCTGCCTCCTATCCTATAGGCGACTTTTTTGAGGGTAAGATTGATTTAACCAATCTTGCTGTGCCCCCTTGTTTCACCAATTTTTTACTTGAAACAAGAAATTCACAAGCCATAGATGCTTCTTTACAGGATCTTACTTTTGGTTCTTTTACACAGACTATTGCTCCGCCTGCTACCACCGGGGCCCAACGTTGTGGTTCAGGTACTGTTACTTTAGGAGCCTCAGGCATAGCCAACGGTACATTTAACTGGTATTCAGATGCAAGTTTAAGTACCAAAGTATTTACAGGAGTTAGCAATACATTGAACATTACTGCAACAACTACTTTTTTTGTTACAGTAACTACGGCAGATGGATGCGTAAGCAGGGCAACGCCTGTTACGGCTACGCTAAATGGTAACCCAACAGTATTAGCTAATGCTACTCCGGCCGGGAATGTAAACATCGGATCCGCAACACCACATTACCAGTTGAGTAGTTCAGTAAATGGAATATCCAGCAATACAGGGTATAACTATGCATGGGTTCAAGACCCTCCTCAAGGCGCTACTACCGGCAGCTTAAGTTCGACAACTATTGCTAATCCTACATTTACGGCTAATATTGCCCAGAGCTTTACCTGGACAGTGACAGCAACAGATAAAATAACGGGATGTTTCAACAGTGCACCCGTTACCCGGATCATTGATCCTATAGCTTCATGCCCGCTTGTACCAAGGACTCCGATATGTTCCGGGACTACCAATACCTATACCGCAGATGCCGGCCCTGCCTCATTCGAGACTTGGACATGGTCTGTAAATAATGGGGCAACTATTAATGCTGTTCCAGCCAATGGCGGACAATCCATTTCTGTTACTGCAGGAACGCAAAGCTTCACACTTACCTTAACCAAGAAATTTGCTAACACAGCACTGCCAGATGTAGTTTGTCCTTTCCCTGTAACAGTCAATCCGCTTGGCCAGGTCGATCAGCCGGGTAACCAGACATTGTGTAACGGGGCAAGCACCACGCTAGTGACCTTCAGCACAACCAACACAGGTGGCACAACCAGTTATGCATGGACCAACAGTGCAACTTCCATAGGACTTGCTGCCAGCGGATCAGGTAATATTACATCCTTCGTTGCAACCAATACCGGCTCAGCACCTGTAGTGGCTACGATCGTTGTTACGCCAACCTTTACCAATGGAGGAGTGTCATGCCAGGGTCCAACCAAGACCTTTACCATCACAGTGAACCCCACAGGTCAGGTGAACCAACCGGGTAACCAGGCATTGTGTAACGGGGCGAGTACCACACTGGTAACGTTCAGCACTACCAACACAGGTGGCACAACCAGTTATGCATGGACCAACAGTGCAACTTCCATAGGTCTTGCTGCCAGCGGATCAGGAAATATTGCATCGTTTGCAGCTGTCAATACAGGCTCAGCACCTGTAGTGGCTACGATTGTTGTTACCCCAACACTTACTAATGGAGGTGTTTCCTGCCAGGGTCCAACTAAGTCATTTATAATCACAGTGAACCCCACAGGTCAGGTGAACCAACCGGGTAACCAGACATTGTGTAATGGAGAAAATACCGCACTCGTAACGTTCAGTACAACCAACACAGGTGGTACAACAACGTATGCATGGACCAACAGTGCAACTTCTATAGGACTTGCGGCCAGTGGCTCAGGCGATATTGCATCGTTTACTGCTGTAAATACAGGGACATCGCCGGTGGTGGCTACCATCGTTGTTACGCCAACTTTAGCTAATGGCGGTGTGTCGTGCCAGGGTCCGACTAAGACCTTTACGATCACCGTGAATCCTACAGGCCAGGTAGATCAGCCGGGTAACCAAACTTTGTGTAATGGGGCTAGTACCACGCTGGTAACCTTTAGCACTACCAACACAGGTGGCACAACCACTTATGCGTGGACCAACAGTGCAACTTCCATAGGACTTGCTGCCAGTGGGTCAGGTAATATTACTTCCTTCGTAGCTACCAATACCGGCACAACATCTGTGGTGGCTACCATTGTTGTTACACCAACCTTTACCAATGGAGGAGTATCTTGCCAGGGTCCGACCAAGAGCTTTACTATCACAGTGAATCCGGATGCAGCTCCTCCATTAGCATCTTACATACCTCCAACCTGTACACAAACAACCTTCAGCGTACAGGTAACAAATCCTGAGGTAGGAAGTACATATAAGCTCACCCAGTTAGATGCAAATGTGGTTACAATTGGTCCATATGTAAGCGGTACACTCATATTTACTAATCTGCATATTGGCCAGGGATACAGTATTGTTTCTACAACTGCTGCCGGATGTAAATCAAATCCGAATCAGTGTGGAATGTCCAATGTAACTTCTTCAATAGCTTCAAAGCTAACAAACATTGACATTGCGCCTGTTGCTGCACAGACTACGGTGGTGGCAGCGCCCAATCCTTTCAGTGATGTAATTCGCTTTTCTGTCAAATCTCCTGTATCAGGACAAGGTTCTTTGGAACTGTATAATATGCTGGGTCAAAGAGTGAAGATCCTATATGAGGGAAATATAGAAAAAGGAGTCATCAAAACTTTTGAATACAATGTTCCGGGTGCTCAAAGATCTAACCTGGTCTATGTTTTCAGAATGGCTGATCAAAAAATTAGCGGGAAATTGATCGGTCTTAAGTAACCCCTGTTCCTTAAAAACCAGTTTCCTTTAAGGATGCCTTTCACCGGGCATCCTTTTTTATATTTTAAATATCAAATGATACACGATGGCAATTTTTTAATAACAGTCTCTAAAAATACGCGCTGTTTTATGGGTAGGTAACATATGTTTTTATACCTATGAAAAGTTATCTATGTACAGAAA
>JANXYS010000510.1 GCA_025355935.1 Chitinophagales bacterium
AAAAAATAAAACTCTTGTTTTTTCGCTTAATAAAGTAGATTACTTGCGATCTATTTCGACAAGTTTTCCTATTTTCCCGTTGCCCCCGGCAAAATATACTGCACGTCCTTTCTTTGCTTTCCGAACAACATGAAAACTTTCTTTACTTATCCAGTCAAAATGTAAACCATCATCACCTGTGATGTCAACTCCATTTAAACCGCAGGTTATCCATCTTTTTTTAGCCAGGTACTCCACGCAGCTCCTGTATCCATGTGGGCCTGTAAGTGGCGCTGTAAAAGAACTGCCGCCGTTGCCGGTGATGACGCAATTGCGGGTAGAAGAATCTTTCGTATTAAAGTCTCCTCCGACTATTATGAAAGCCTTTTTATTTTTCACCGCAATGGAATTAGCGCCCGTAGTTTCTTTGCCCTGAACAATCGGTAGTTTAAGTTTTGAATCCCGGATGAATACATTAGCTGCTCGTCCGCCACTTATAAATATTGCCTCGGCTTTATTAAGTTTCCTGATATTAGTTCCGCTGCTGGCAAAGCAGGCCTCGCCACTATCAGCTACCGGGCATTTATCTTCTGGTAATTGTTTCCATGTTCGACCGCCGTCAAACGTACGGGCGATTATAAAGTGGTTATTAATCGGGTCGCCCAATACAATTCCGCTCTGCTCATTCCAAAATTCCATAGCATCAAGGAAAATACCATGCTGGTTATTCTCATAGACTTTAGTCCAGTTTTCACCCCCATCAACAGTTCGTAAAATGTATGCCGGCGAATCAATACCCATAATTACCGCCACCTTTTTGTCAAACGCCTCAATATCGCGGAAATCTGTTCTTTCGTATCCCTTCACTTGTTGCCATGAAAAACTTACACCACCATCAAAAGATTTTCCAATCATCCCGTTACTGCCACTCACCCAAACGATCTTATCTGTTACCACGCTTAACCCGCGGATACTTGTTTTAGTGCCATTCGTTAAAACTGTTACTGATTGTGCAGCTGCAGGCGCTACAATACCGACAATTGTATTAATAAAGAGTACGCATAGGAGTTGTTTCATAATTTATTTTTGAAGGTTTTGAGAACTTCGAAAGTTCACAATGCATATTTCTAATTGTTCGCGACAAGATAATATTTCTTTCAGTGAATGCCCAAAAGTTCCATTTGCGTAAACCATGCAGATTGTAAATGTCTTTAGATACACCGAAAAGTGATTTTCGCAAAAAGGTTGACACCTGTGTTTTAACTACATTTGAGCCAAAACTTTACTTTTGCTTAACAGCCATATTGAACAATGGGATATAATTACTTGACTCTTGACCGAAAGCATACCGACTTTCAACAGTTGATAAACCTGATTAAGTTTGAACAGGAGGTATCCATCTCTCCCGATGCCCACGAACGAATTGTAAAGTGCCGCGAATACCTGGACAAAAAATTAAAAAATTCAGGCGAACTCTATTACGGAATCAATACTGGTTTTGGATTTCTCCAGGATGTTCGTATAAACGATGATCAGCTTGAACAACTGCAAAGTAACCTCCTCATGTCGCATGCGTGCGGGCTCGGCGAGGAAGTGCCGGGAGTAATTGTGAAACTGATGCTTGTGCTTAAGATAAAATCATTGAGTTATGGAAATTCGGGTGTTCAAATCACAACAGTTAACCGGCTGTTGGAAATGCACAACCACAACGTTCTGCCTATAATTTATACGCAGGGATCCTTAGGTGCATCGGGTGACCTGGCACCACTTAGTCATTTAAGTTTGCCTCTCATCGGACTTGGCGAAGTGAGGTATAAAGGAAAACGCATGGCTGCTTCAGAAGCGTGTAATATTCTTAGCTGGGAACCAATAAAGCTCCAAAGCAAGGAGGGCCTGGCTCTCATTAACGGTACTCAATTTATGAGTGCTTATGGTATTTACAACCTGGCGCAATGTAACAGGCTTATGAAATGGGCAAACCTGATTGCAGCAATAAGCTTCGATGCTTTTGGCTGCCTACCTGAACCTTTACATCCAAATATTCATTCAATCCGCCCCCATAAAGGACAGGTGAATGTTGCTGCACAATTACGGGATTTGCTTGAGGGAAGTGTGATCCTTGCTGGTAAAAAGGAGCAAGTGCAAGATCCTTATTCCTTTCGCTGTATACCCCAGGTTCATGGAGCCACCGAGGATACTATCAGTTACGTAGAGTCGATATTTATACAGGAAATTAATGGGGTAACAGACAATCCTAATATTTTTCCTGATGAAGATCTCATCGTGAGCGGCGGTAATTTTCATGGTCAGCCATTGGCACTTGCGCTAGACTTTTTATGTATTGCCATGAGTGAACTTGGCAACATCAGCGAAAGAAGAACTTATCAACTCATTAGTGGACAGCGAAAACTGCCACTGTTCCTGGTCAAAGATCCTGGCCTGCATTCAGGCTTCATGATTCCCCAGTATACAGCTGCCGGAATTGTCAGCGAGAATAAGCAGCTATGCACGCCCTCCAGCGTTGACAGTATAAGTAGTAGCAATAACCAGGAAGATCATGTGAGCATGGGCGCGAATGCTGCCACAAAATGCAAAAGAGTTATCGATAACGTAGAGAAGGTGTTAGCAATCGAGCTTCTGACTGCTATTCAGGCTTTAGAATTCCGTCGGCCCTTAAAAACTTCAAAACGGCTGGAGGAAACTGTAGCTGCTTTTAGGAAAAAAGTAAGCTTTAATGAGGCTGACCGCATACTTCATAATGACATGATGATATCTATCGAGTTTATTCAAACTCAAGAGATATAATAATTCCTGTATCAAAAATAGATTTCAGTTTAGATCTGACCTTCTTATGACTTATTAATCTTTATTATCCTTTTTATTAAATAAACAATTACAGTCAATATTTTATAGTTGCGATATGGCATACGATTATGAAAAATATAGAACCCCGGTTGGTACAACGCTTACCTGCAAAGGTTGGATCCAGGAGGCAGCGTTACGGATGTTACTAAATAACCTCGATCCGGAAGTAGCGGAACGACCTGAGGAATTAATTGTATATGGCGGCCGGGGTAAGGCAGCGAGGAATTTTGAAAGCCTTGATCTTATTATTAAAGCGTTGAAAGAACTGGAAGATGACGAAACCTTGCTCATTCAAAGTGGCAAGCCGGTTGCGATGCTGAAAACGCATAATGATGCACCGCGCGTATTGATTAGCAATAGCCAGCTTGTTCCTAATTGGGCAAATTGGAAGCATTTTGATGAGCTTGAGAAGAAAGGGCTGATGATGTATGGCCAGATGACGGCCGGCAGTTGGATTTATATCGGAAGCCAGGGCATTGTTCAGGGAACATTTGAAACTTATTCTGCTGTCGCCAATAAACATTTCAATGGCTCATTGAAAGGCACTTTAAATGTAACCGCCGGACTTGGCGGAATGGGAGGCGCGCAACCGCTCGCGATTACGATGAATGAGGGCGTTGCGCTGATAGCGGAGGTGGAGGAATGGCGTATAGATAAAAGATTAGAAACTAAATATCTGGATCAAAAATACGCTGATATCGATGCCGCAATAGACGCCGCATTAGAAGCAAAAAAAAAGGGCACACCTGTTAGTATCGGAGTGCACTGCAATGCAATAGATCTTCTTGAACGAATGCTGGCCAGAAATGTTATTCCGGATAGCCTTACTGATCAAACTTCAGCTCATGATCCGCTGATTGGTTATGTTCCAAACAACATGACCAATGACGAAGCGAATCTACTCCGCAAGGAGAATCCTGATGCCTATATTGACAAAAGCTATGAAGCTATAAAACTTCATGTAATGCTAATGCTTGAATTCCAGTCGCGCGGGGCTATTACATTTGATTATGGCAACAATATCCGGGCTCGCGCCAGGGAGCGCGGCCTCGAAACGGCATTCAATTTTCCAGGGTTTGTTCCCGCCTACATCCGCCCGCTATTTTGCGAAGGAAAGGGCCCTTTCAGGTGGGCAGCACTTAGCGGTGACGCCGGAGATATTCGGGTAACCGATCAGGTTATGCTTGAACTTTTCCCGGAAAATAAAAGCATGCACCGCTGGATTAAAATGGCGCAGGATAAGATTGCATTCCAGGGTCTTCCGGCTCGAATTTGCTGGATAGGTCAGGGTGACAGAGAGAAGGCAGGCCTGGCATTTAATGAGCTTGTACGTACAGGTAAAGTAAAGGCACCTATAGTGATCGGCCGGGATCACCTTGATACTGGGAGCGTGGCCAGCCCGAACCGGGAAACAGAAGCCATGTTGGATGGGAGTGACGCAGTTGCTGACTGGCCGGTTTTAAATGCCATGGTAAACACGGCAGGGGGCGCAAGTTGGGTAAGCCTCCATCACGGCGGGGGTGTAGGAATGGGCTATAGCATTCATGCGGGGATGGTAATAGTTGCTGATGGGACCAGTGAAGCAGCAAGCAGGCTGGCGCGCGTTCTTCGCAATGATCCGGGGCTCGGTGTCATTCGTCATGCTGATGCGGGCTACGACGTTGCAAAGGATTATGCCCGTAATTTCAATCTAGACCTTGAGTCGAGGCTACACTGACTAAAGGACAATTTGTTGGGTATAAGCCAATCTTGAAAAGACCGGGGTTGAAATTTGTTCAATATTTTGCTTATCATTGCTGGCATATCCTTTGATGCATTTATTTTTAAATTTGCGAGCCGGTCATTTTTGAAGTTAAGAAGCTTTGCAAAAAGGTTAAGGATATTTAAAATTCAGTAAATTTTGCCATGATTAATTTAACCCTTTTTCTCAGCAATTGTCTGTTCTTTCTTTTAACTGCTTTCATATTTGTTTATAGGCTGCTTGCGAATATCGCCGTGGGCATCATTACCGTTTGTATGCTAGTAGGTATGATTATAAAAATGACTTTTATTCTGGCTTTGCGTTATTTACTAGACACTCCTCGCCTGGCGTCCGCACAGCGTTATTTTGAAAACCGGCAAAGAATCAGATTAGCTCATTAAAATTCAGCTAAGCATCTAACCCACAATCCTCTTGTTAATTGTATCGATAATTTTTCCGGCGTGCTCCCTCGAGTTTTCAAT
>JANXYS010000516.1 GCA_025355935.1 Chitinophagales bacterium
TAAAAAACTTCGTACTTGGAAAAAGCAATTAAAAACAGAACTTTACATCAATGAAGATATAAAATATTGCCTGAAGGATAGAAGGCTAAACTCGGTTTTTCATAGGATATTGGATTTAAATGGGACTGGATTTCTATCCTGGTCCCTTTTTTTTTGATCAAACTTAATATAGATTATATTATCTAATTGTTATTTTTGTAAAAATAAGTTTAATGAAAAAGGATCAAAAGTTAGTAAATGACAGAATTGTTGAAGTTAAAACTAAGAAATTAAGCAAGAAAAAGTCGGGTGCGGGTGAGCCCAAAAAGATAAAGAAAAAGATTGTACAGGATAAGCTTGAGAATCTTCTGGTTAATTTAAATCCGGATTTAAAAATAAAGAGTATTGTAAAAAGAGTAAATAAGGCGTCAAATGCGCTTATCGGGGATATTAAAAAGAGTGAGAAAAAGAATAAAAAAAAGGTTGACAAAAAATTATCTAAAGAGAAGACTGCTTCCACTGTTGTCGCTCACGCACCGAATGCGGCAGGAAATTAATTCATTCTTCTAAATAACCTTACTTTTGTCCTATGACAATAGAATTACTTAAAAATATGAGGGACCGTTTAGTGGTTTTGAGGAGGTTTCTTTGACGTCGCTAACCGCGAATCCAAAATTATTAATGACAAGCAACTGTCTCTTTCTCCCGGCTTTTGGGACGATAATGCCCGAGCTACATCAATTTTAAAAGATACTAAGGTAAATGAGTACTGGGTAGATATGTTCTACCAGGTGGAAACTTATGTGGAAGATTTTGCCGTTCTTTTTGAGTTTTGGAAAGGCGGTGAGGCTTCAGAAGAAGAAGTTCGTGAAGCATATTCAAACGCTAATGTTGCCATTGACGAAGCTGAATTTAAAAGCACGTTAAATGATCCGGCAGATGCCCTTCCCGCAATAATAGAAATTAATAGTGGTGCCGGCGGTACTGAAAGCCAGGACTGGGCTGAGATTTTAGCGCGCATGTATCGTATGTACTGTGAAAAGCAGGGCTGGACTATTACCGAGATCGATTGGCAATGGGGCGATGGTGCTGGCATTAAAGCTTGTACATACCAGGTAGATGGCCCATTTGCTTATGGTTTTTTAAAGGCTGAAAGCGGTGTTCACCGTCTGGTTCGCATTTCCCCTTTCGATAGCAACGCCCGCAGGCATACTTCATTTGCCTCGGTTTATGCATATCCGTTAGTAGACGATACAATTACTATTGATATCAACCCTGCAGATGTGAAAATGGAAACTTCCCGGAGCGGTGGAGCAGGCGGTCAGAACGTGAATAAAGTAGAAACCAAGGTTCAGCTTACTCATATTCCTACAGGTATAGTGGTAGTTTGCCAACAGGACCGTAGCCAGCTTGGTAATAGGGAGCTTGCGATGCAGATGCTTAAAAGCCGTTTGTATGAGATCGAGTTACAGAAGAGGAATGAAATGCGCGATGCAACTAATAGTAAGAAGAAGAAGATAGAGTGGGGCAGCCAGATCCGCTCCTATGTTTTCCACCCCTATAAGATGATAAAAGATCATCGCACAGATTATGAAGTTGGTAACGTTGGGCCTGTGATGGACGGGGAGTTAGACGGATTTATTAAGGCATTCCTGATGGCGGAAAAAGATGTACAAGTTTAGTTTTCACCTGTCAATGTTTTTATGACAATACGATATTCGCTCATTATTTTTGCCATTTCCATTTTACCCGGTTGTAAGATGCCATCAGCAGATAAATATGTTGATACGGTTAAGCCTGTTATTAATGTTGACTCCAGTAAGTATCAAATAGCAGAACCCTTATTACTATCTGCTTTTGAAATGCGGGATGATTCCATTTTCAAAGATGGGAGTATCCCCGTTAAATGGGAGAATGCCGGTTTTACGGATGTAAAAGGATTTAAGCTTTTTTTAAAACAACTTCAACTATGGGTAAGAGATAATAATAAGGAAGAGTTGGCAAATGTGATACGTTATCCTTTAAAAAATGTGAGCTCTCGTCTGCAACTAATGCAATCATACGACGCCATATTTACTAAGCCGGTTAAACTATCGTTCGCAACAATAAATTTTAGCCAGATATTCAGAAATTCCCAGGGCGCCATGACCGAGTCCGGCCTGGTATGGTTCAGGCAACTAGGCGATTCTTTCCGGATTATTGCCGTAAATAATTAACCCGGTTATCTGTTACAGTCTTCTGCTTTTATTTTTAAATGATAAATGGTTAGGTCGAAGAAAAACATTCCTCGCCATGAAAATAACTTGCTGGTTGATTCTCTTCTCGCAGAATGGTTGTTACTTTGCAACAACATTTTTTCTATTTTAAAATCTTTTTCAAACACATAATTTTCAGCTATGCAATATGGAGATTTTTATTACCCGATGCCTGTTAATGAACCTGTACTAAATTATGGTCCGGGTAGTAAAGAGAAGATTGCATTAAAGGCCGCCTTAAAGGAATTAAAATCTATTAAAGCTGACGTTCCAATGTATATCGGAAGTGAAGAAGTACGTACTGGCAACACGATCGATATACGTCCACCTCACGAAAGAAATTTTGTGTTAGGTAAATTTCACACAGGCGAGGCAAAACATGTTACTAAAGCAATTAATGCAGCTTTAAAAGTAAAAGATAAATGGGCTGGAATGTCCTGGGAAAACAGGGCTAATATATTTTTAAAAGCCGCTGACCTCCTTGCAACAAAATACCGGCCGTATATCAACGCTACTACCATGCTTGGTCAAAGTAAGAATGCTTACCAGGCCGAGATAGATGCTGCTTGTGAATTAATAGATTTCCTGCGCTTCAATGTGCATTTTCTAAGTGATATTTACCGCCAGCAACCTATTAGTGGACCGGGTATGTATAACCGTCTCGAATACCGCCCGCTGGAAGGATTTGTTTTTGCCCTTACCCCATTCAACTTCACTGCTATCGGAGGAAATCTTCCTACCAGCGCAGCTATGTGCGGTAATGTGGTAATTTGGAAATGTGCAAATACGCAGGTGTATAGCGCACAGATGTTTATGCGGATTTTGAAAGAAGCAGGTTTACCCGATGGAGTAATTAACCTGGTTTATATTGATGGCCCAACTATTGGGCAGGTAATATTCAATCACCCCGACTTTGCAGGAATACATTTCACCGGGAGCACGGCGGTGTTTAATGGTATGTGGGAAACTATTGGAAAAAACATGAATACCTATAAAACCTATCCCAGGATAGTAGGAGAAACAGGTGGTAAAGATTTTGTAATTGCACATAGCTCCGCAAATCCTGACGTTGTTGCCACAGCGCTGGCGCGCGGAGCATTCGAGTACCAGGGACAGAAATGTTCAGCAGCATCAAGAGCCTATATACCTTCTAATATTGCAGGGGAGATTAAAAAGAAATTGGTTGAACAGGTAAAGAAGATGAAAATGGGCACAGTAGAAGATTTTACTAATTTTATTAATGCTGTAATTGATGAAAAGAGCTTTGATAAACTTGAAAAATATATTAAAGATTCCAGGAAGCGCGAGAGCGGAACGAAAATTTGGGTTGGGGGAAAGTGTGATAAAAGTGAAGGTTATTTTATTGAGCCAACAGTTATCGAAACATCTGACCCAAAATCGGTAACAATGTGCGATGAACTCTTTGGACCTGTACTTACCGTTTATGTGTATGATGAAAATAAATTTGAAGAAACACTCAGGCTCGTAGATAGTACCTCATCCTATGCACTCACCGGTGCAATCATTGCTCAGGACCGATTTGCTGTAGAATTAGCAACCAACAGGCTACGAAACAGTGCTGGAAATTTTTATATAAATGATAAACCTACGGGAGCTGTGGTAGGTCAGCAGCCATTTGGAGGCGCAAGAGCGAGTGGTACCAATGACAAGGCAGGAGCCAACTGAATCTCTACAGGTGGTTAAGTGCGCGAACAATTAAGGAAACTTTTAACCCCCCTACTGATTTTCCTTATGTTTTTATGGACGAAAAGTAACAGGCATGATGAAATACAAAAATTGATATGCGTCATACTTACATCATTGCAAGCTGATTGGCATATTATTTGGAAACTTTCAGACGTATTTCATTTTTAACCAAATTCATTATTTTGAAAAGAATATTTCTTATCGCAGCAATTGCAGCTGCGACGACAGGATTAAATGCGCAAACAGTAAGTTTTGGCGTTAAAGGCGGCGTAAATGTAACAACTGTTTCAGCGGATAATAATGCCGACCGCGACAGTAAGGTGTCCTTTCACGCAGGTGTCCTTTCCCATATTCATATTAACGAGCAATTTGCATTGCAACCGGAACTATTTTATTCTGGTCAGGGCTTTAAAAGCAAATCCATTTCCAATTTAAAAGCTAATTTAAATTACATTAATCTGCCCGTACTTTTGCAGTATATGGTGAGTAAGGGCTTTCGCTTAGAGACCGGTCCCCAGGTAGGTGGCCTTATCGGAGCAAAGTTGAAGGGAGATAATATTGACAAAGACATTAAAGATAATTATAAAAAAGTAGATTTTTCATGGGTGTTCGGTGCCGGTTACCTTTTTACATCAGGCTTAGGCGTTGACGCAAGATATAACCTTGGGTTGTCAAATATTGATAATACTGGAAATGACAACGTGAAGAACCGCGGTTTTGCTGTAGGTCTGTTTTACCAGTTTCCATCAAAGTAATAAAAAAATTGTTTAAAGTTAAAGGCCGATGTATCGGCCTTTTTTTATGCAAATTTGTTACGTACTCCTGCTATTTGATCTTCGTCTTTGTTTCTGAAAAATACCGGGGATCATACTTACGCTACCTGCCCAGGCATTCATTATCTCAGCCACTCTTTTTTAATCGGATAATTAAAGATAAATTCGCGATACAAATTTATTTTTTTGGAAGTTATTCTAAATAAGCAACAGCTTCAACTCACTGTTTTACGCCTTTCACACCAGCTCCTTGAAGCGGGCGATATCCCTGCCGATATTGTTTTCATCGGGGTGCAACCCAGAGGTGTGGCCCTTAGTGCAAAGATTGCAGCACACATCAGGGTTTTGTTAAACGAGCCAAATATCCAATATGGAATATTGGATATAACTTTCTATCGCGACGACGTTAGACAAGAGTTCCACACTGCCAATAAAACAGATATCCCATTTTCAATAGAAGGAAAGAAAGTGGTTTTAATAGATGATGTGCTTTTTACTGGGCGTACAATGCGTGCTGCCCTGGATGCTCTGCAGGACTTTGGCCGGCCACGGAAAGTGGAACTTGCGGTATTGGTAAACAGACGGTTCACACGCGAGCTGCCTATTCAGCCGGATTTTACAGGCATCTCGCTAGACACTTCTCCAGACCAAAAAGTGAAAGTGCATTGGGATACGGAAGAGGTCATACTTTATTAAATTTTATCCGCTTATCAGGGTTGAATTCCTCCGCTTCTTAGTTTGCTCATTCCATGTTTTTCATATAGCTTCGCTGCTTAATGCAACTATCTACAAACCATTTATTGGGCATTAAAGAACTATCTCCCCAGGATATCTCCCTAATTTTATCCACCGCTCAGCAATTCAAAGAAGTTTTACAGAGGCCTGTTAAAAAAGTGCCTTCCTTGCGGGATATCACCATCGTGAATCTTTTTTACGAGAATAGTACCCGTACCCGAATATCATTTGAACTTGCAGAAAAACGATTGGGAGCGGATACTATTAATTTTTCGGCATCTGCATCTTCTGTCAGTAAAGGTGAGACGCTGCTGGATACAGTTAATAATATCCTGAGCATGAAAGTGGATATGGTGGTTATGCGACACAGTGCCAGTGGGGCTCCTCACTTCCTGGCCCGCCATCTTCCCGGTACAGCAATAGTTAATGCGGGTGATGGCATCAATGAGCACCCAACACAGGCCTTGCTGGACGCCTTTTCTATCCAGGAACGTGCAGGATCCCTGGAAGGAAAGAAAGTTTTGTTGGTTGGTGATATTATGCATTCACGAGTAGCGCTGAGTAACATCTATTTATTGAAAAAAATGGGCGCAGAAGTAATGCTCTCAGGCCCGCCGACCTTAATACCAGTTTATATAAAACAAGCTTTCGATATCAGGGTCGAATATGATTTAAAAAAAGCCCTTGAATGGTGTGATGTTGCAAACATTCTTCGTATCCAGCTCGAACGACAAAACCAGGTTTTGTTTTCTTCACTTAGGGAATACAATTTATCGTACGGTGTTACCTCTAAATTGTTAAGATCGATAGGTAAAGAAATTATAATTATGCATCCGGGTCCGATTAACCGGGGTGTTGAAATCGATAGTGATGTAGCTGATGGTACGCAATCCATCATTCTTCAGCAAGTAGAGAATGGCGTGGCCGTAAGAATGGCAGTTTTATATCTTCTCGCAGGACAAACTATAATGATGTAATTTTTTCACCGGATTTCATAAAAACTGCTTCTTCAATTTCAATCATATATACTTATGCGGATTTGTCTATTTCCAGGAACGTTCGACCCGGTAACTCTGGGACACGTAGATATTATCAATCGTGCACTTCCACTATTTGATAAGATGATCATCGGTATTGGCAGGAATGTAAACAAACAACCGATGTTTACCGAACAACAAAGATTACAATGGTTGACAGATATTTACAAAAATAATCCAAAAGTGCTGGCGGTGGTTTATGAGGGTCTTACAGTGGATTGTTGTAAGCAGTATAACGCAAATTTTATCTTACGCGGTATCAGGTACGTGAATGATTTTGAATATGAAAAGGCCATCGCAGACATGAATAGAAGTATAGCAACTCATATTGAAACAATATTTCTTACATGCCTTCCACAATACACTTCGGTAGCCAGCACTTTGGTACGCGATGTATTAAAAAATGGGGGCGATGTTTCAAATTTCCTTCCTCCTGAAGTAAATCAAACGATATTTAATTCAAACAAAGGCAAAGAATAATGGTGCAATTGGTTGATGAAGTCTTCGATATAAGTGTAGCATCTATGCTATTACATCACCACTCCTCTTGTACCCCGCCTGGCTGGGGATGTTAAAATTCATAGCTTTGAGGAGGAGCTGCCATCAACTATTCTATTATTGCAAACTTCCAAAACCTGCCTCAAGTCTCTGACTAGCTCAAGGGGTATCAAAATAAAGCTTAATTACTTCCTTTATCGAATTATAAGTATCGTCCATCACCGTCTTAATTTGTTTTGTGCTAAACCATTTTATCAATGTGATATTCTCTTCTAATTGCGGCCTTAAGTTGTGTTTCCCTGCGGCGGTGAAATAAAACCAATGTGTAGTTTTTAGGAAATGTTTGCCATAAGCATCGTATGTATGGTAAGTTTCCCCAATTTTTTTCTTAATGGTAAGTCCGGTAATGCCGGTTTCCTCTTCAATCTCTCGCTGCGCTGCAAGCTCCGGACTTTCGCTGTTTTCAATCTTGCCCTTTGGAAGATCCCATTTTTCTAATCGAAAAATAAATAGCAGTTCTTTCTTTTCATTCTGTATAATTCCTCCCGCCGCCTCTATCAAAGTAAAGTGTTTAAAAAAAGTTTTCTTAAGTTTCTCCAGGTTCGGATGCGTGATAACTCCCGCATGAAAATTATCTTTTTTGATTTCGTGAAGTAATGAGTTAATAGCTGGAGTGGAGATTTCGTCAATAAATACGGCGTCCGGATGACGTAAAACTTCCTTTAGCTCCGGGGTTAAATCATCGCACAAGTAAACAGGCTTTTCATGAAAATGAACGGTAATAACCATGTTTAAAATTTATTGATCAGGTAAAAATACTGCATTGAGCGCAAAGAATACAGGCCATTAATATCTATATATTTTTCGGGTTGCCCTTGCTGATATATCTTTGTTAGTATGACAAATGAAACGGCAGTCGCTGAAAAATTATTACAGGTAAATGCAGTTAAATTACAACCCGAAAATCCTTTTACCTGGGCAAGTGGTTGGCTAAGTCCTATTTATTGTGATAATAGAAAAGTGTTATCTCACCCGTACGAGCGTGATTTTATAAAGAGTGAACTCTGTAGCTTAATTTTTGAAAAGTTTCCCGATGTGGATGTGCTTGCGGGGGTAGCAACTGCAGGAATAGCGTGGGGGGCGCTTGCTGCCGATCAGCTAAAGTATCCATATATGTATGTGCGCCCGAAGCCTAAAGAGCATGGAATGGGAAATCAAATAGAAGGCGATTTTAAGAAAGGCCAGCGTGTGCTTGTTATCGAGGATCTTATATCGACGGGCAAAAGTAGTTTACAGGTATGCTCCGTACTTAGCGATGCGGGATTGGTCGTGGTAGGACTTGTTTCTATTTTTAACTATGGTTTTCCGCATGCTACGTCCGCATTTGACCTTGCAGGGATTCCTTTTTATTCTCTTACCAGTTACGAAATATTGGTAGAACTTGCGGTGACTAAGGGCCTTGTTTCTCAAAATCAGTTAAATACATTGTTAAACTGGCGCAATAATCCGGCAGACTGGAACAGATAAAATATCTTTAAGAAAATATTTACCAGCTATGAAACATATTCAATTGACAATCGTCACCCTGTTTGCATTCATGATGGGGGCCTTTGCACAGCAGAAGGTCACTGAAAAGGCGGTGATCAAAACCCCTACAGTTCAATGTGATCAATGTAAGGCCCGGATCGAAAAGCTACTTTTCCGACAGTATGGAGTAAGTTCGGCGAAAGTTGACGTTAAAAAGAAGACCACGACGGTTACCTGGCTTACAGACAGAACAAATGTCGAAAATATTAAAGCGGTGATTGCTAATGCCGGATACGATGCTGACGACGTTACAGCAGAGGAGACTGCCTACAGAAAGCTCCCGGCCTGCTGCAAAAAACCGGCTGAAGAAAAAGCAAAGCCTGCGCAAGTTCAGTAATAAGCTAAAAATTATTAACTGCCATCCTTAAACTTCAAGGGTGGCTTTTTTATGTGATGGACTTAACGATATTACCAGATTTTTAATTGGATCTCAGTGGCATTTTGATCCATATTCCGCCTTTTCTGATGGAAAGTTGTAGGAAGTATTCTCCAAGGATTTGAACGCGTTGTAAGCTACCTATAGACCTGGCTACCTATCCTAAAGCCATTTTCATACAACCCCTTAAAGCGGTTCAAAAGTAGATACTTAGATATGCATTTGCGCTTATCAGCTGTTATTTAAATAAGGAGAAATTCTGGATAGACGTATAGTCGACGTTAAAATTCTTATACACCCCTCCCTTTCCAACTTTCACTTTTCCAAGCAAACGCACAGCAACCTGTTTGCTAAAAAGGCTGTTTAACCCATTTTTCAGCAAATTTTTTATGTCCAATTTAACCTCTAGAGGTACGGTAAATACCCCTTTTCGGGGAATAGCAACTTGGATGTTTTGTGCAGAATGGCCAAGGAAACTACTATCCACATACAAATCAAGATCAGTACTACTCAGCTGCAAACCAAAATTATTTGGATTGTTATATACGAGATCAACTTTCAATACTGCGTCAGAGAAATTTAAATTTTCGATTTTAAGGTTTTTGAATTCTTTAAATTCTAAGTCTCTTGGTTCGCGGCAAGAAGTCAAAAAGGCAGTAGACAACAAAACGCAATGAATAGGCGGGTAGGCATATAAGAGTGTTATTTTCTAATCCACAAGATACTGGATGAGGCTGTTACCAGGAAATTATTTTTAGGTACGTTTCAAATTGATATACTAAAGACATTAGTAAACTGGTAAATATCAGTCCAGAACCATCGCTTTTAGCTTCACAAATATTTTAGTTTTTTTTTAATATCATTAATGTCTGATAAACAGATCATAATAAATATTTGATGAATAAAATTACGATTAGATCCTATACCTAAATTCGCCTTTCCCGAATGTTTGGGCAGAAAAAAGTTAATCATTAAAAATACTTAAGTAATTCTCTCATTAATGTTAATTATCAATCTATTACATGTATCATTTGAATTTTAGTTTTATATACTTATCTAATATTTTTTATGAATTATACGTACAAGGTTAATTTCCTGTTAGTTTCCTTAAAATCGCTCTAATGAACCATCGAAAGCCATGATATAATGAGTGGCCAAAATAGCCTAAGATGACCCTCAGGTCGACACTGCCATAGTGTCTCCTTGATGAGTAATCTCCCTTTAAAGGATAGAGAAGATGGTCAACTTAATAATATTCTAAATTAAATGCTGAAACCTTAGAGTATTTTTAACAATGGGCAAATAAATCGCTATAATTTTGCGAAAAGCAATTTTTCGAGTAAAATTTGCGTTCTGATGTGGAATTTACGGTGGAGAGGTTTTGGAATTATGAAAACAGTTATTATGTTTGCAGAAGAAAACGATGAATGACTGGTACCTCTGACATTCTCGCTCTCTTGCTTCAACTACCTCAAAAAACAGACGGTTGAACTTTTGACTGAACGCTAAACCACAAATATGACAAAATTATACTCTCAGCTACGTGCTACCTTTAATCAAGCCATCTTCCTATCCGGGAGGTTTTTTATTCCAGCTTCTGTACAAGTAATACCTGTACCAATTAAAAATCATACGTATTTTTGTCGCTAGGAACTATAGGCTCCTGAACGATTTCCTGTTTATCCATTATTCATTGTAAGAACTTTTATCCGCTAAACCGATTTGTTATGCGTATTAATTAAAAGTTATATAATGAAAAAATTTTACCTCCTTACTTTGTGTAGCATTTGTACGTTAGCTTCTTTCGCACAGCTAAGTTCAATACCAGGTACAAACTCAGGGTCGATTAGCAACGTAACTGCAACCGTTGAAAAAAATAATTTACTGATAAATTGGCTCGGCGTCGCAGGAGACAAAGATTATTGGGAAGTGCAAGGAAGTATTGACGGGAAAAGCTTTTCTACCATCGGAATGGTGCTTGGTGAAAATCCAGCGGCTAACCAAAAGGGTTTTAGCTTTAAGATGCCTGTTGGGAAGGTTAAAGCAGGCTATAAATATTTTAGGGTATTACAGATTGATAGCCCTGAAACTGCGATAGCAAGCAACACTATTAAAATCACAAACTAATTAATAAGACAGAATTTGGCTGTCTACCACGATGTTTTCTTTGGGGGTTACAGAACCATAAGGTTCTTAACAAGGGCTGTATTTCTATACAGCCCTTATCTTTTGCCAGAGTATTTCTCAAATAACACATTCTTAGAAACGTTTATCCAGGTGTCATTACTGGACATGTGGAACAATCTTGAAAGCAGAATCAGATTTAACAAACACGCTGTCTTTGCCGAAGTGTTGTTCTGACAGTACCCAAAGGGGTTCAGACACCCATACACCGTTCACCATTTTAACCTTGTAAGCACGCGTTAACTTCAAGCCATTTGAACTTTCCTCATTAATAATTACCTCACGTGTGCTATCATTCTCTCTGTTCAAATGCAAAGCGGCGGCTATCGGCAAAAATCTTACCGCAGGCTCATTGTCGAACGGCGCTGGTAACTTATTATTAGTAGTACGGACATTTTTCGTTACTCTTTGTTTAAACGCTACCTCCTTCTTCTCATTCAGTTCGTGCACAACTTTCGGTCCCATGGTAATATTGGAACCAGGGATAACGAGAACATTTTGCTTGTCGTTTTTAAATTTAGAAGGCAGTTGCATTTTTTGGGACACATTCATGATCACCACTTTTTCGGCGGACAAGACTTTAGATAAACAATAAAAGCTCGTAACCAATAGCAAGGAAATCAACATGAGCGGGCCCCGTGGTTTTAAGGAATGCTGGGAGAGCTGGTAACGGGAAAAATACTGTATCCTTTTAAGCAGCACTGATTTTTCCGTAACTGCAGCAAGGTGGAATGAAAAGTAGCCTTTAACCAGCTTGGCAGTTGTAAGCAATGCGGCAGCATATTCTACAGGAGAATATTTAAACATTAACACTTGTATATCACACGCCATTTCGCGCTCCAGCTCAATATTAGCCGTAAGCATTTTCATGAACGGATTAAAAAAGTAAATATTTCCGGCAATAATTAACAGCCAGTTGAGAAGGTAATCATTATTGCGGATATGAGAGATTTCGTGAATAAGTAGTGTTTCAATTTCTCTTGTGGTAAGTTTAGTTGCAAGAGATACCGGCAATAGTATTACCGGTTTTAAAAATCCATAAACTATAGGCGAATGTACACCCGTGCTATACCAAAGGCTTACCTGGCGGGTGATACCGAATTCAACGACTTTCAAACTGGTAAATAGCCTTAATTCAGCAGGGACACGGGTTAATGAAGACGCGGTATTTTTATTAAAATACTTCCAGCGGCCTAAATGAAGACCTAGTTTTAGTATTATGGTAGATATATACCCCATTGCAAGGAAAGGGGTTGCAAGACGGAGAAAAGGAGCGGGCAGAGCTGCAGGAGTAACAAACCGCATGCTGTCAAGCAGAGCTTCAGAAATATTTGTATAGTAAAGAATAAAGGTAAACAATGTGCTTATTATCTGTAACAACAGGATTATAAACAAAAAATTCCGTCTTACGATCGGCGCTGTTTTTTTGAAATAAAAACTTAATAACCTATACGCACCAAGCAATAATGCAAGCTGCCAAAAGCTATGAAAAAGAGTAAGGATAATACTGTAAGAAAAATGCTCCATGGAGTTATTTCTTTGATTTCAACTCTGCAATAAGTGATTCAATTTTTTCCAGTTCAGCCTCACTGGCATCATGCGCGCCTAACGCCTGAAGTACCAAATCGGTAGATGACCCGGCAAATAAACTGCTGATCATTTTATTTAAGAATTGCTTTTGAGTTTTTTCTTTACTCACGGCAGGCTTATAAATGTGGGTCTTACTACTGCTATCGCGGGTAACCAACTTTTTTTCGTACATAATCTGCATCAACTTCAGGGTAGTGGTGTAACCACTTTCTTTAGTTTTAGAAAGTTCCTCGTAAACCGTCCGTACGCTAGCGTGCTCTTTCTCCCACAATACTGTGAGGATTTGTAGCTCTCCCTCTGTAGGCTTAATAACCTTTCCTTTTTCCATAATACGATTTCTTTCGTATAGCAAAATAAGTAATAATTCCATAAAAGCCTTCAATTTTTTGTTAAGTGGTGCTATTAGGGGAAAGAAACGAACTTACACTACCCAGTTGACAAGCTGGCGCTGCATCGCGGGGTTGTTGGGGACAGTAATTTTAATATAATTATCTGTATAACCTTCAATCATGCCATTTTTATTGGCCATTTCAAAAAGTACCTTACGGGATTGGCCCGTGTGGGCATTGGTAAAGGCGTGCATTTTTTTATAGCTTAAACTTCGCAGGATTTTATTTCGCTCATGCCGAATCACAACCGGCACTACAGGCAATAACTGGAGTGCATGTGTATCATCCCGTTCGGAATACGTGAAAACGTGCAAATACGAAATGTCTAATTGTTGGAGAAAATCTACCGTATCTAAAAAATCTTCCTCGCTTTCGCCCGGAAAACCAACGATCACATCCACCCCGATGCAGCAATGAGGCATCATCAACTTAATAAGTGTGATCTTTTCCGCATATAATTCGCGTTTATAACGCCTGCGCATAGAGGCAAGAATTTTATTGCTTCCGCTTTGCAACGGGATATGGAAGTGAGGCATGAATTTTTTACTCCCACTTACAAATTCAATGATATCATTGCTAAGCAGGTTGGGTTCAATAGACGATATCCTAAAGCGCTCGATGCCGTTTACATTATCGAGGTCGCGGATGAGATCATAAAAATTCTCGCCGTGTTTTTTACCACCTGTATATCCCTTGCCAAAATCGCCAAGATTGATACCGGTCAGTACAATTTCTTTAGCTCCACCAGCAGCAATAGCTTCCACGCTTTGCAATATCTTTTCAATGGTATCACTCCTGCTTTTTCCGCGGGCCAGCGGAATGGTACAAAAGCTACAGTTGTAATCACAGCCATCCTGTACTTTTAAAAACACGCGCGTCCGTTCTTTTACGGAGTGGGATGCTTCAAAAATATTTACATCGTCAATATCACAACTGCATATCCGAGCTGCATCATTTTTTGATATTTCCCTGAGGTGCGTACCAATATTAAATTTTTCAGCAGCACCGAGCACGAGGTTTACGCCCGGTATGGCCGCAATTTCAGCTGGTTTTAATTGCGCATAACACCCTGTAATCACCACAAGGGCTTCCGGTGCTTTACGGGTTATACGTCGCACTAAATGCCTGCATTCTTTATCAGCATTTTCCGTAACGGAACAGGTATTAATTACATACACATCCGCCACTTCATTAAAATCCATTTTTAGAAAACCTTCATTTTCCAGCATCCGACCCATAGCGGTTGTCTCGCTAAAGTTAAGTTTGCATCCGAGCGTATGTAAGGCAACTGTTTTTTGCATTGGGCCGCAAAAATAACATTTTTTCGCCGAAGGTAGGAAGCAATCGGTGAATGATATAGGCAAGGGATAATTACAGTGGAGATCAGTAGTCTGACGTGTCGGAGAATAGATGCCCGAAAGAAACCGTAACCTGCAAGAAATTGTGGCAGAATAGGAGTGGAGTAAACCTGGGAAGATTTATTACTCACCACGGCCGGAGAAGCTTAATAACAGAAAGATTTTAAACATCTTTATGCGCAGACTTACAAGAGGCAACACAGTAGCGGGTGGCAGATATAAAATACTATCGTAAATTGCATTTATTGCCAAGGCGCGAAGATGATTAAAATTACATACCGCAGCCGGATTAAGAAGAAAACGTATGAATAAAAAAGTAAAGAGTAATATGCCTGTAAAGAAATCTTCATCGCAGGTCGAGGTTTTGAAAGGGAAGCTCGACATTAGCAGGAGTGGAATGGGGTTTGTTATCGTGGAAGGACAGGACAAGGACATCATGGTGAAGCCGAATGAATTCGGTAAAGCATTTCATGGTGACATGGTACGCGTTCAGGTATCGAAAGAAAATGGGAGTTCCAGCCGACGTGTAGAAGGGAAGATTATTGATGTAACAGAAAGAAAGCAGACGGAATTTGTTGGAAATGTTGAGGTCAATAAGACCAATGCGTTCTTTGTGGCCGGTGGTGAAAAGCCTATCCCGGACTTTTATATCCCTATGGAAAAACTAAATGGTGCAGAGAATGGCGATAGAGTCGTCGTTAAGCTTTCGCGCTGGGATAAGACAGATAAAAAACCGCAGGGCGAGGTATTGAGTGTTATAAAAGCGGAGGACGAAGGTGACCTGGCAATGAAGGAAATTATTATCCAGGCTGGCTTTCCCCTGGCATTTGAAGCAGATGTTTTAAAGCTAGCTGATAGTCTCCCTGACACCATCAGCCGCGAAGAAACTAAAAAAAGAAAAGATTGCCGCGATATACTAACCTTTACTATCGACCCGGTAGATGCGAAGGATTTTGATGATGCGATTTCTATACGAAACCTTGATAATGGTAACTATGAAATCGGCGTTCACATTGCTGATGTAAGCCATTTTGTTACTCCCGACAGTATCCTCGACAAGGCTGCGTACGCCAGGGCTACCAGCGTTTACCTGCCTGACAGGGTAAATCCGATGTTACCCGAGCGGATATCCAACGAGCTATGCTCACTGAGGCCTAACGAAGACAAATATACCTTCTCTGTCATCTTCCAAATTAATAACAGGGCAGAAATCAAGCATAAGTGGATTGGCCGTACAATCATTCATAGTGACCACCGTTTTTCTTACGATGAGGTGCAGGAAATCATTGAAACAAGAGAAGGTATTCATTTTAAACCAATATTGCTGTTAAACGATCTTGCCAAACAATTCAGGCAGGAACGTTTTGATAACGGTGCTATCAATTTTTCATCTACTGAAGTGAAGTTCCAACTAGATGAAAAAGGAAAACCTATCGCCGTAGTAGTGAAGGAGAGCAAGGATGCTCATAAACTGATTGAAGAGTTTATGTTGCTGGCCAATCGTACCGTAGCAGAGTATGTAAACAAAATAAAAGTAAACAAAGAGCCCATTCCATTTCCTTACCGAATACACGATACTCCGGATGATGAGAAGCTGAAACCTTTTGTAGCTTTCGCGAAAAAATTTGGATACTTATTCGAAATGAAAGATGAGAAGCAGGTAGCAGAATCGTTTAACAGGTTGTTGAAAGAAGTACAAGGGAAGCCCGAACAGCATGTGCTCGAACAGCTTGGTATCCGTACCATGGCCAAAGCAGTTTATACGCCCGAAAATATAGGCCACTATGGTTTAGGTTTTGAAAACTATTGTCATTTTACCTCCCCGATACGACGCTACCCGGATGTAATGGTGCATCGTATTTTACAGCAATGTTTAGATAAGGATTTAAAGCTCGATAACAAAATGCCGGAGAAGTGCAAACATTGCAGCGATCGTGAACGTGCGGCTATGGAGGCTGAAAGGGCCGGAAATAAATACAAGCAGGTTGAATACATGCAGCAGTTCCTCGGCGAAGAATTTGATGCTGTTGTAAGTGGCGTTTCTGGTTTTGGATTTTGGACAGAAACAGTTTTACATAAGTGCGAAGGTTTAGTAAGCATCCGCGATTTAAATACCTACGATGATTTCTCGCTCGATGACTCTGATTACTCATTAGTGGGTGCCCGCACCGGCACCCGCTTCAGGATAGGAGATAAGGTGAAGATTAAAGTGGTAGCGGCAAACCTCACTAAACGTCAGCTCGATTATGAATGGGTGAATGAAAAAGCAGGCGCTGCTGGCATTTCAAAAACGCCCATGGTTAAAAAAAGCAAAAAGGCAGAATACAAAGGTAAAAAGACCGCAAAGAAGGCAGGATAAATTTTATAATTATTTAAACTAACATTCCGGTAAGCCGGCATCAATTTCAAATTGCTACATGCATTCTTTTCCTGAACTATCAGACCTTTTTGAAAAAAAATTCGATAAGCGGCATTTTCCTTCCAAGCCATCCACGTTGTACGATGCAGCACAGTACATTTTGCAATTGGGGGGAAAACGCATAAGGCCGGTTTCGGTGCTAATGGGAAATGAACTTTTCGATGATATCAGCCAGGATGCTTACCACGCGGCTACTGCCGTAGAATTGTTTCATAACTTCAGTTTAATTCATGATGATATTATGGACAAGGCGCCGATGCGCCGGGGAATGCCAACTGTGCATGAAAAGTATGGCGAATCAACGGCGTTGCTTGCAGGAGATGTGATGTTTACAGTTGCGTATGAAAATCTCAACAGAATCTCACCCCTGAACTTACAAAAGGTGCTCTTCCTTTTCAATAAAACTTCAAAAGAAGTTTGTGAAGGCCAGCAACTGGATATGGACTTTGAAAAACTCTCCAGGGTAAGCTTTGATCAATATCTTGAAATGATAACGCTTAAGACGTCAGTACTTCTTGCTGCCAGTTTACAACTCGGTGCCATCCTTGGCGGGGCGGGAGAGGGGAACCAGCTGCACCTTTATGAGTTCGGAAAAAACCTGGGTATTGCTTTCCAGGTACAGGATGATTACCTGGATGCATTCGGCGATCCTGAAAAATTTGGTAAGCAGGTAGGAGGTGATATTCTTGCCAACAAAAAGACGTTTTTGATGATTCACGTGCTCGAGGTAGCAAATGCGGCCCAACTTGAAGATTTACATGAATTAACTACTGGGAATGATCCAGCTAAAGTAGCGAGGGTAACAGGCATTTTTAAATCCTGCGGAGTTGATGAATGGGCAGATGCATTAAAAGAAAAATATTTCG
>JANXYS010000530.1 GCA_025355935.1 Chitinophagales bacterium
TTTCTATCAAAAGAAGATCCACCCCACCGTCGACAAGTCCTTTAATTTGCTCGGTATATGCTGCTGCAACCTCATCAAATGTAACAGCCCGGAAGCCTGGGTTATTCACGTCCGGTGATAAACTAAGCGTTTTATTGAGAGGGCCAATAGCCCCGGCAACGAAACGGGGCTTACCAGGATCTTTTGCCGTATACTCATCTGCGGCCTTCCGGGCGCATGCAGCGGAGGCTGTATTAAGTTCATATGCGAGAGCTTGCATATCGTAATCCGCCTGGGCAATGAGTGTACTGCTGAAAGTATTGGTTTCGATAATATCCGCACCAGCATCAAGGTATTCCCTGTGGATGCTTGTGATAATTTCGGGCTGCGTAATACTCAGCAAATCGTTATTACCCTGTACATCCGTGTGCCAGTCTTTAAAACGGGCACCCCTGTAATCTGCTTCAGAAAGCTTATGCCGCTGAATCATGGTGCCCATTGCGCCATCAATGATAAGAATTCTTTGTTTAAGGCACTCCCTGATATCTACTTTCATATTCATAAATTTAGTGCTATGTAACGCCATAATATAGCAGTAAAAAGCATGTTTTAATCCATAAAACTTAGTGAACTTAAACGAATAGCAAATCCTGGAGGGTGTGGGAGATGGGGTCCGTTTATTAGTTCATAAAGCCTTTTCTATAGGGGGTGAACAATAAACAAATCCGCCCTTACAGCTTTGCAAAGGTACGAAAAGACAAAATTATTTCAAAATGTAAGTTATATGCCATTGCCGATGTAATGTTCAACCGCAATGCGATTGGTAATACTCCTGGCGAGCGTCATCTCGTCTGCAAATTCAAGTTCGCCGCCAAATGCGATTCCGCGGGCAATGGTTGTGATCTTTATCTTAACATCTCTGAGTTTGCGGCCAATGTAATAAATGGTTGTGTCTCCCTGTATATTCGGATTTAAGGCAAATATAATCTCTTCAATTTCTTCTTCATTAACCCTAAGTACCAGATCTTCGATTTTCAATTGCTCTGGTCCAATACCATCCAGAGGTGAAATAATTCCTCCCAGTACATGATAAAGCCCGTTAAATTGCTGGGTGCTTTCGATAGCGATAACATCACGAAAATTTTCGACTACGCAGATGGTGTGTTGCTGACGCATTCGGTTGGCGCAAATATTACACAAATATTTGTCGGAGATATTATGACATCGTGTGCAAAACTTTATTTCATTACGCATCCGGGAAACAGTGGTGCTAAACAGATCCACATCTCCAGCCGGTTGTTTAATTAAATGTAAAACGAGCCTAAGTGCAGTCTTTTTGCCAATGCCGGGAAGTTTCGCGAATTCAGCAACGGCATTCTCAAGTAACGAAGAAGAAAAAATCATGTTGTAAAGATAAACGATCTGCTAGAAAGGTTGAAACGGTAATGCCTCTAACCAAATTGAAAAACCGTTTAATTTATCTACTCCGGCAATTCAGGCACAAAAGTTTCTATAGTATATTTTGAACTAC
Source organism: Chitinophagales bacterium (assembly GCA_025355935.1). Lineage (GTDB taxonomy): Bacteria > Bacteroidota > Bacteroidia > Chitinophagales > Chitinophagaceae > Ferruginibacter. The sequence goes on from JANXYS010000530.1 coordinate 1,511, forward strand.
TATCGCAAGAATTTAATTATAAAAACATGGCTGGAAAGTACGATGTAAAAGGCATATGGGAAGTATTACGTAATTCATTTAAGGGATTTGGGGATGATAAGGTAACTAAGCTTAGCGGATCCCTTGCATATGCAACCATTTTCTCTTTAGCTCCGCTGTTAATAGTGATTATTTCACTTTGCGGAATATTTTTAGGACGCGATGCTGTGGAGGGGAAAGTATACGCAGAGCTGGTTGGCTACGTTGGGGCTCCAACCGCCGCACAATTACAGGAAATTATTAAAAATGCTTCACTTGCAGGCAAAAGTACCATTGCAGCATCTATTGGGGTTATAACACTACTCATCGGCGCCACCTCGGTATTTGCAGAAATCCAGGACTCGGTGAACATGATATGGGGGATTAAAGCAAAAGCAAAACGCGGATGGTTAAGAATATTGCGAAATCGCGTTTTGTCGTTCTCAGTTATTGGAAGCCTGGGCTTCCTTTTACTAGTTTCTTTAGGTGTCAATTATATTATAGACGGATTCAGTGACCGGCTTATGCAACATTATCCGGGAGTTACAGTTACGGTCTTTTATGTGATCAATATTGTCATTAGTTTCTTCGTCATCAGCCTGTTATTCGGGGTAATATTTAAAGTCCTTCCTGACGCGAATATTAAATGGAAAGATGTTCGCGCGGGGTCCTATGCAACTGCAATACTTTTTATGTTAGGGAAATTTGCTATTTCTTTTTACATAAACAAAGCCAACGTTGCCAGTGCTTATGGAGCCGCAGGGTCCATTGTGATTCTGCTTGTATGGATCTACTATTCTGCGATCATCTTATATTTTGGCGCTGAATTTACCAAGGCGTGGGCCGTTAAGTACGGCTCAGCTATTTATCCAAATCATTACGCAGTAACGATGAAAATAGTAGAAGTAGAAATGTCTAATGATAAGCCGGTCGACACAAATGCAAAAGAGATTAAAAAAGATTCAGTTCATGGACCAACAATAAGTGCTAATTCTTCCAATGGTGCGGATACCAAACCCAAAACATAGTGACTTTTAAAAGTAATTATACAATCTCTATGAATGGCATCTCATTAGCAAATTATTCAGAAATGGGGGATAATAATGTCTGTAAAATTTAAAGCAATATTTATGCAAAAAGGAGGTCACAAGAAAAGCAGTACACAAAAAACAGCATTAGCAACGGCCGGGCTCTGAATTGAAAATGGAACCGAGGCCCGTCCCATATCCCGTCGACTATACTGAAGGTAAGCTTTCCCGTAAAACTGCACTCGTCACCGGTGGCGACAGCGGCATAGGGCGTGCTGTTGCCCTGCTATTTGCAAAAGAGGGAGCTGATGTTACTATTGTTTACCTTGATGAACATGAAGAGGCCAATGACGTGAAAAGGATAGTGGAAGGAGATTTTAGTCGGAAATGTCTACTGATTGCAGCCGATCTGTCAAAAGAAAATGCCTGCAAAAAGGCGGTGGCAACTGCTATTAAGGCCTTCCCTAAAATAGACATCCTCGTAAATAACGCGGCTATTCATTACGAAAGCAAAACCCTTGCAGATATAGATACAGTCCAGCTACTGAAGATATTTTCAACTAATGTCTTCTCCATGTTCTGGGTAACTAAGGCCATCCTGCCGTTCATGAAAAGAGGCGCAAGCATCATTAACACAACCTCTGTAACTGCTTACTGGCATAATCTATTAATGTTGGGCTTCCCCGATAAATTGCCGATAAGGGGATACTGGTAAATGCGGTGGCACAGGGTATTATCTGGACCCCACTTATAGCCTCCAGGTTCCTTAAAAAAAGTGGCGGAGCATGGGAGCGATGTTCTGATGAAACGCGCGGGCGAGCCGGTTGAGGTAGCACCCAGTTACGTTTTTATAGCGAGTTCAGACGCATCTTACATCACAGGTCAGGTGCTTCATCCGAACGATGGGGAGATTGTTAATGGGTAGCAAATTAACAGCGAAAAACTTCTTGTCACTCAGAAATTCGTATCATTGCCAAAACATCAAATGGGAAAAATCAAGATAAAAAACGGGCACCACGTCTTTGAAATATTCTCTTCCAAAGCAATGGCTTTCACGGGCAGCACGTATGGGTTTACAGGTGCACTTATTGTAATCGTCCTTTGGGGTATTTGCGGACCGATCTTTCACTATTCTGATAAATGGCAGGTGATTATAAATACCGGAACTACTATCGTCACCTTCCTGATGGTATTTCTGATTCAAAAATCACAAAATAAAGATTCATTGGCTATACAGCTAAAACTCAACGAGTTGGTTGCTTCACATGAATTTGCAAGTAACCGCCTTGTTAATATTGAGGACATGACAGAGGACGAGTTAAGAGTCATTCAAAAGTACTACAGCAACCTGAGTGCACGTACCAAGCATGAAGAAAGCCTGCAGCAGTCTCATTCGATTGAGGAGACGTTGGAGGAGTATGAACTGAAAGAAGAACTGAAAGCGGAAATTAAAGAAGAAATCAAAGAAGAAGCGAAAGAAGAAACGAAATAGCCGATTTTCT
>JANXYS010000532.1 GCA_025355935.1 Chitinophagales bacterium
AAAAAAAGCGACTGTGGTAAATAATTGTTTCATCTCCTGAAATATTTAAAATATGACTGGTTTGACAACAGGAGATATTGATATTCGGCTTTGGGGGTAAGACAACAATGACAAAGTCTAATCCTTGCAGATAGGTATTGAATGAGTGGTTAGGTAATTTGAAGTTATTGGGTGCGGATTTGAAAGGAAATTGAATCAGGGGATAGCCATAATTTTATGACCGATCCGACAAAATTAAAATAAAAAATGATTTTAGCAAATAAATTTTTTTGATTTTTTAAAAACTAATTTTAACTGAAGTTAATCGTACAAATCCAATACCACTATTAAGTACCTTCCAATCTTTTTTCATGACAATATTTTTAAAAATCGCATTTTGGATTTCTATAACACTTGTTTTTTATAGTTATATCGGCTATGCTTTCCTTATTTGGGTTTATCTAAAAATTAAACCTTCTCCAAAATTACCAGCGCCAACCGATGAACGATTAATGCCTGTGACACTTATTGTTGCTTGTTATAATGAAGCGGGTATCATGGAAAAAAAAGTCCGAAACTGCCTGGCCCTCGATTACCCGATGGATAAACTTTCATTTATTTTTATTACAGACGGATCTACCGATCAATCCTCTGAAATTCTGGCTAGGCACCCCGAGATTACACATCTTCACCAATCTTTAAGAGCTGGGAAAGTAGCTGCCATTAACCGCGCCATGGAATACGTTAAAACTGAATTCGTTATCTTCTGTGACGCTAATACTAGTTTAAATTCTTTGAGCGCGCAACACATCATGAAACATTACCATAATGCATCTGTTGGCGCAGTTGCCGGTGAAAAGAAGGTAGAAGATCTCTTGGATGATACCGGGGCGAGTGGGGCTGGCGAAGGAATATATTGGAAATATGAATCTCTTTTGAAGAAACTCGATTCCCAGTTTTATAGCGTAGTAGGGGCCGCCGGAGAACTTTTTTCAATCCGCACGGCGTTATATGAGCATGTAGAAGAAGATGTGCTACTTGATGATTTTATCATATCAATGAGAATTTGTCGTAGAGGTTACAAAGTTATCTATGAACCATTAGCCTTTGCAACTGAACCACCTTCTTTCACTATGAAAGAAGAGCAAAAGAGAAAGATCCGAATAAGCGCAGGAGGTTTTCAAAGTATCAAAATGCTAAGTGACTTACTAAATATATTTAAATATGGGCGTTTGTCATTTCTGTATATTTCACACCGTGTTTTGCGTTGGACAATTTGCCCCATTTTGTTGCCACTTATATTTATTATTAATTTAATACTGTGGAAGATTTTCCCTGAATCTTTTTTTTCAGTTTCTTTTTTTGCACAAGTCATTTTTTATTTTGCGGCAATAATAGGCTGGGCTTTTGCATCTAAAAACATTACGATAAAAGCTCTGTATGTACCGTATTACTTCGTTTTCATGAACGCAGCAATGTTTATTGGCTTTAGAAAATTTTACAATAATAACCAGTCAGTGTTGTGGGAAAAAGCCCGAAGAAAAATTTAAAGCACGGTTTTTTCTGAATAGGTTTATCTTCCTCAATGTAGGTAATCCGTAAAAAAAAAAGGATTTTTATTTTGTTACTCCGTTTTTTTTAATAGTTTTACATTGAGTTGATGATATGATTTCAATCCCACTTGACCCAACTTCCTTTCAAAACCCGCCCTTTATCCAACGAGTTACCCTACTTATCCCTGATATCTTTTGTATTAAATAATACTTCGAATAGCCGCCTTTATAAAAAATCTCCATCTATCCCATTGAGGAATTCAGTTTTTTATTTTTAAAAAAACTAAAACCTTAAATCGTGGTAAAAAAAGCTATTATGACAATTGGCAACAGTAATGCCATGAGTTACCTGATGACAACTGTATTAGGGAAGGATTTTACAGTCACCTCTGTAAATAATTACACAGATGCACTTAGCCACTTAAGAGTGGATTTAAATAAAGATGTTATTATCCTCGACATACCTGATACCGATTCAGATAACTTCGAACTTCTTGAACACATGAACTCCAGTTCGTTATTTAATAACATTCAGACGGTTGTAATTTCTAATTCTGATGATGAAACTCTTAAAAATCGTACTGTAGAACTTGGGGCCTCTCTTTTCCTAACAAAACCCTTCGACCCGGTATATTTATCGGATAGGGTTAAGGCACTTACAAAAATGGAAACCCGAATTATTAGGAAAAAGAGAAATTTTAACCTGAACATTTTTTAAGTTACTTTTAGCGTTAATTCAAATTCCTTTGCTTACCAACCCTTAAAAATTTGAATATAACCGTTAACAAATGTTTTATGTACGCGCCAACCAAAATCATTGATGCAACCCGGGTTGACAAAGATTTTTTGACTAACACCTCTACCACACCGGAAAATAATTTTTTATTCATCTGCGATCAGTGTTATATAGGAGTTGCCTATTTTGATTATTACATCAACAGCACTTCAGTAACCGGCTTTTCCGAAGCGAAAAAATTTCTGTCATCTTCTGAGGAACAACCGGACTTGATTATTATAGATCTCCCATTAAATCATGTTGAACTCGTGGAATTCAAAGTCTGGCTAACCCTTCGACAACTGAATACCATTCCCCTGATCTATAACGAAGCCGCACTTAGGAAGGAACAAATTAATAAACTTTTTATCCAAAAGCTGGTGGATGATGTTGTTCATCTTGGAGATAACTACAAGAGACTTCCATACAAGGCTAAATTTATTAATAAGCTTAACAATGGAAATCATACAAAAAGAGCCCTACCCGTAGACGATCGTCTTAACGGCAAAACAATAGTTCTTCGCTCTCTCGACATTTTCGTATCGTTAGCAGCAATAGCTTTTCTGCTGCCCTTATTCATTGGAGTCGCCATTGCTGTAAAGCTAAGTTCAAAAGGACCGATATTTTATAGCTCACTCCGGGCTGGGCGTGGATTTAAAATTTTTAAATTTTATAAATTCCGCACTATGATAGTTGATGCTGATAAAAAAATTAATGAATTGGCACAACTTAACTTATATGCTGCAACAGAGAAAAATGCAAATTTTTTCAAAATAAAGGATGATCCGCGGATAACTAAATTAGGAGAATTTTTGCGTAATACCAGTCTCGACGAGCTTCCTCAACTTGTAAATGTATTGAAAGGTGATATGAGTATCGTTGGCAACAGGCCTTTGCCATTGTACGAAGCTGCAACTCTCACCACCGATGCATGGGCCGAAAGATTTATGGCTCCTGCAGGGATCACGGGATTATGGCAAATATCTAAAAGAGGCAAAGCCGAGATGAGCAATGAAGAAAGAATATTTCTTGATATCGATTACGCCCGTAACCATAGTCTTCGAGGAGATCTAAAAATTCTTATACAAACCCCGGCAGCCCTCTTTCAAAAAACATCAGTTTAAATTAACCATCAGACTTACCAAAATACAAGAAAATGCCTACACTAAAAGAGGATAATCCTTTTGTCTCCATCGTTACGTTAAATTGGAACGGAACGGATGTAACATGCGAGTTCCTGGAAAGTTCAAAAAATTTTACTTACAAAAATTACGAGATCATTGTTGTGGATAATGGTTCTACAGATGATCCGACAGAAAGAATATTAGCAGGTAACTACCCGAATACCCGCATCGTAAAAAGCCCGATCAATTTAGGTTCGGCAGGCGGAAATAATTTCGGAATGCGCCATTCCCACCCAGATTATGATTTTTGTTTTCAGGTAAATAATGATGCAGAAGTAACACCCGATCTTATTGAAAAGTGCCTGGAACCATTCTATCAGGACCGCACCATCGGTGTTGTATGTCCTAAAATTCGATTTCATCACAACCCTACAGTGATACAATATGCAGGCTTTAATAAAATGAGTATGTTAACTGGTAAAACTACTGCTGTTGGCAGCCTTGAAGAAGATCGCGGACAACATGATGTTTCTGGCTATACTCACAGCGCCCATGGTTGTGCAATGATGGTCAAAAGAGAAGTCATCGAAAAAGTAGGCATGATGGCGGAAAAATATTTTGTATACTATGATGAGTCCGACTGGAGTGCTCGAATCATCAAGGCCGGTTACAAGATATTTTACCAGGCAAAAGGCCTGATATTTCATAAAGAATCTATGAGTATGGG
>JANXYS010000156.1 GCA_025355935.1 Chitinophagales bacterium
TTTTTTTTCATGATATAACGGAGTGTTTAAGAACTTACTTCGTCGTAGATTCGCAGCATGATCAGTTACGAGAGATTTATATTAAGCAATGGCTTACGGGTACTTGTACACGAGGATAAAAGCACCCCCATGGCAGTAGTAAATATTATGTACGATGTGGGTGCCCGCGATGAAGACCCATCGAAAACCGGCTTTGCCCATCTATTTGAACACCTGATGTTCGGAGGCAGTAAGAATATTCCATCGTTCGATGAGCCTTTACAATCGGCTGGTGGAGAAAACAACGCTTACACGACTAACGACCTTACAAATTATTACTGCCAATTGCCGGCTGAAAATATAGAGACTGCATTTTGGCTTGAAAGTGATCGTATGTTAAGCCTTGCCTTCAGCAAAAAGAGTCTTGAAGTCCAGCGCAAAGTTGTTTGCGAGGAATTTAAGGAGCATTATATCAACAAACCATACGGAGATGTATGGCATAAGCTACGTGAGGTAGCATATACTGTTCATCCATACCGATGGATGACTATCGGAAAAGATTTAAAACATGTAGAGGATGCTACCCTCGAGGACGTTAAAGCTTTTTTTAATAAACATTATACACCCGCAAACGCAATCCTGGTTATAGCAGGTAACGTGACAGTTGAACATGCGAGAAAACTTGCTGAAAAATGGTTTGGACCAATACCAGCCGGTGAAAAATATACTCGAAACTTACCTGTCGAACCACCACAAACAGCTCCCAGGTTTATCGAGGTAAAAGCGAATGTTCCGCTTGATGCACTTTATAAATGCTGGCATATTTACCCCCGCACAGATGATCGTTATTACACTGCTGACCTTATTGCTGATATTCTCAGCGGAGGCGGTTCATCACGGCTTTACCAAAGTATGGTAAAAGAACAAAAACTGTTTAGTAATATCGATTGCTACCAGATGGGAAGTACCGACGCAGGGATGATGGTTATCGAAGGTAAGCTGGTGAAGGGCGTGAATATTAAAACTGCAGATGAAGCGGTTCTGTCAGAAATACATAAGCTGCAGTTAGGTGGTGTTACAGTCGCCGAACTCGAAAAAGTGAAGAATAAAACAGAAAGCGCGATGGCATTTGAAGATATGACCGTTATGAATCGGGCGCAAAGCCTTGCTAACTACGAGATACTTGGAGACGCTGACCTTATTAACAAAGAACTCTTAAAATACCAGTCGGTAACGGCAACTGACATCCTGCAAGAAACAAACATCATCTTTAGCCCGAACAATTGCAGCACGATGTATTATTTAGCGAACAACTAAACAGAAATGATCAACAGGAAAGAAACGCCGGCAATTATAGATGCTGTAGACTTTACATTAAATTTAAAACCATACGATTTCTTCATTTTGGATAATGGAGTCCCTGTTTATACTATAGATGCAGGAGCCCAGGAGGTTATTCAGCTTGAATGGGTATTCTACGCGGGCAATTCGTTTGAAGAAAAGAATACGGTCGCAGCGGCGACTAATTTTTTATTAAAGAATGGCACTTCAACACGCTCGGCTTACCAGTTAAATGAAGATTTTGAGTATTATGGTGCTTATTGTAATCGCGCGTGCCAAAATGAAACTGCAACAGTAACATTGCATACGTTAACCAAGCATCTCGATCATGTGCTACCGGTAGTAAACGACATGATTACAACTGCCACTTTCGCTGAGGAGGAGTTGTCGACATTTAAACAAAACAGTAAACAACGCCTTAGCGTTAATTTGCAAAAATGTGAGTTTGTAGCGGCGCGATTGATTGATTCTTATTTGTATGGGCAAAATCATCCATACGGAAAGTACACAAGCATGCAAGATCTCGATGAACTTGCAGCAGCTGATCTAAAAGCCTTCTATCAGCAACATTATGTTAACGGCAAATGCGCGATCTTCATTTCAGGAAAACTCCCGCTTAACCTTCAATCGCAGCTCAATCGGTATTTTGGACAGCTACCACTTTCAAAACCCACATATGTTGTTCCCCCGATCGTTGCAAAACCAGGTGAGAAAAAAAAGTACCGTATCCAAAATGATGAAAATTCAGTACAAGGCGCGATACGCATAGCTGCAAATTTTCCTAACAGGCATCATCCCGATTTCAAAAAAGTAGTTGTTTTAAACAATATATTTGGCGGTTTTTTTGGCTCACGTTTGATGACTAATATCCGGGAAGATAAAGGGTACACCTATGGCATCCATTCTTATATTCAAAACCATTTGCAGGAGACCGCTTGGGTGGTAAGTACGGAAGCTGGTAAAGACGTGTGCGATGCAACCATTACCGAAGTGTATAATGAAATGAAACTACTTCGCGAAACACTGGTTGATGAAGAAGAACTATCCCTTGTGCGTAATTATATGATGGGCGGAATATTAGGTGATCTTGACGGACCATTTCACATTATGGCTAAATGGAAAAATATAATCCTGAATGGAATGGATAAGGACTATTTTTACGATAGTATCAAAGCTATAAAATTTACTTCTGCGGAAGAGCTACAAGCACTTGCTCAAAAGTATCTTCAGCCCGAAAACTTTTACGAATTGATCGTTTATTAAGGAAATAAAACCTTATTGTTGAAAAAATGTTTATTAAAAGTTTATTCATATGAATTTTATCTTGCGACTCCTCATTACTGCTGCTGTAGCTTATGGTTTAACCCACATTTTAAAGGGGGTTCATCTAACGGATTTTACCTCAGCAATAATTTTTGCATTGGTGTTGGCACTTCTTAATGCAATCATTAAACCCATACTTGTACTTCTTACCATCCCTATCACCATTGTTACACTCGGATTATTCCTGTTGGTGATAAATGCGTTGATAATACTGTTGGCAGATAAACTTATGACGGGCTTAAGGGTCGATGGCTTCATGTGGGCTTTAATCTTTAGTCTTGTGTTATCGTGCGTATCAGGAGTGCTAAACTCGATAATTGCTGATAAAAAATAATTTTTAATAAAGAGTTGAAAATTTTTCCCTGTTAGCAAAAAATCTTTTTTCCATTTCGATTTGAGGTATTACATCCGTACCTGGCGATGAGCGTTTGGTTGCTCCACTTACGATGCATAATAAATATGCGAATAGTGGATGTGTATAACGGTCACGTCCCTTATTACACATTTAGGAACGCCTTGCATGCAGCGACCTACTAGTCTGCGATTCATATCACGTGTATTCTAAACAAATCCTTAGGTTTGTAACATGATTTTCGATAGAAAGGAATATCCTGACACTTTGCTTGCAAACCTTTACCGATCGCTGATATTACCACGCATGATCGAAGAAAAAATGCTTTTGTTGTTACGGCAGGGCAAAATAAGTAAGTGGTTCAGCGGCATTGGTCAGGAAGCTATTTCGGTAGGGGTAACCGCCGCATTAAGTTCTGATGAATGGATCATGCCTCTCCATCGAAATTTAGGGGTATTTACCGGCCGCAAAATGCCACTCAGCAAATTATTCATGCAGTGGCAGGGGAATAAGGACGGATATAGCAAGGGACGTGAAAGAAGTTTCCACTTCGGTAGCAGGGAACATCATATTTGCGGGATGATTTCTCACCTCGGTCCCCAGCTTGCCATAGCTGACGGGGTTGCTCTCGCTTATAAATTGAAAAAAGAGCAAAAAGTATCCCTTGCTTTTTCCGGTGATGGCGGTACCAGCGAAGGAGATTTTCACGAAGCTCTCAATACCGCTGCAGTCTGGGATCTTCCCGTAATATTTATTATTGAGAACAATGGTTATGGATTAAGTACCCCAGTCGCGGAACAATATCGGTGCGCAAGCCTGGTAGAAAAAGCGGCTGGGTATGGAATGCAGGGAGTTCAAATTGATGGCAACAATATTCTTGAAGTATACGATACTATAAAGGGAGTTAGAGAATATTGCATAAGAGAGCAAAAACCCTATCTCATAGAGTGTATGACCTTTCGCATGCGCGGTCACGAGGAAGCAAGTGGAATTAAATATGTTCCACAACAAATGTTTACTGAGTGGGAATCCAAAGACCCCATCAAAAATTATGAAGCCTGGCTTATCGAGCAGCAGGTTTTTTCACCTTCAGATATAGAAGCTGCGAAGGTAAACGCGAAATCATACATCGATAAAGAACTAACTATTGCGTACGCTGCATCCGGAATAATTCCTGACAGTAATGAGGAGCTCGCAGATGTTTATCATCCCCTGGTCGCTACGGGTATAAAAAAACTAAATAATATGGCGCCAGGTTTACCCTCTGTTTATCAGGATAATGAAAGAGGTATGCCATCTAGCCGGTACCGTAAAGTAGCTGCGCCGATTACAGAGACTGAAAACAGAAAATTTATTGCTGCCATTTCCGAGGCTCTGCGTCAAAGTATGCAGCAACATCCCAACTTGATTTTAATGGGCCAGGATATTGCAGAGTATGGGGGAGCTTTTAAAGTGACTGAAAATTTTTTAAACGAGTTTGGCCCGGAAAGGGTGCGTAACACCCCCTTGTGCGAAAGTGCTATCGTGGGTGCTGCACTTGGCTTAAGCCTCGAAAACTTTAAATCAGTAATGGAGATGCAGTTTGCTGATTTTGCAACCGTTGGATTTAACCAGATCATTAATAATCTCGCCAAGATTCATTACAGATGGGGGCAAAAGGCTGACGTTGTAATCAGGATGCCGACTGGCGGTGGTGTAGGCGCGGGCCCATTTCACAGCCAAAGTAATGAGGCTTGGTTTGCCCATACACCCGGTCTGAAAGTAGTGTATCCCGCGTTTCCCGAAGATGCGAAGGGTTTACTTATCGCGGCAATTAATGATCCGAACCCGGTGTTATTTTTTGA
>JANXYS010000466.1 GCA_025355935.1 Chitinophagales bacterium
ATTTTTCACGGTCACTAAAATTCTATTTTTGCACACAGCCATGGCAACAATAAACAAAGTGATTTGCATTGTCGAAGATAAATCTGACCTGAGAGAAGGAATGAATATGATGATACAGTTCACTGAAGGCTATGAACTTGGCGGAAGCTTTGCAAATGGTGAAGAAGCTCTTGAAAAAATACCCCACGTTCTCCCGGATGCCGTTTTAATGGATATTAATCTCCCTGGCACAAGCGGTATAAATTGCGTAGCAAACCTTAAGAACCAATTTCCTTCCATGTTGTTCCTGATGTGCACAGCTTATGAGGATAACGACAAGATTTTTGACTCACTAAAAGCAGGGGCGAGCGGCTATATCCTGAAGACTGAAGGCCCGGCGCGCATTATGGAAGCACTAGGCGATATGATTGAAGGGGGAAGCCCGATGAGCAGCACTATTGCCCGTAAAGTAGTCGCCAGCTTTATAATTATGGGAAAGGAAAATAAACTTGTGGAAAGCTTAAGCGACAGGGAACGCATGGTACTTGAACAGCTAGCAAAAGGATTAATAGGAAAGGAAGTTGCCGATGCGCTTTTTATCAGCAGCGGTACGGTAAGAAAGCACGTTCAGAACATTTATAAAAAATTACATGTAAACACAAGAGTGGAGGCAGTTAACTTATATTTGAAGCGTTAAACCTGGGGGCACAGGATACAGGGCAACATATAAATGAAACTGCGCAATGATTCTTTTTACCAAATACTTTGTGTTTTTCTTCATGAGTGTTTCGATATTCATGTTTGTGTTTTTTCTTATCCAATATATAATTATCAGGAAACGTGAGTACCTCTGTTATTCAATTTACCTGTTATGCCTCTTTATTTACTACCTCGTAGCACTGCCTGATATTTTTTTTAAAGTTCCCCTCTCCGACTTTGGGCGGGTGGCCCCTTTTGATCTATTCAAGAGGCCGGTGCAGTTCTTGAGCAGTGTATTCTATACCGCATTCATTTTATATTACCTGGGGCTGGAAAAGATGGATGGATACCTGTTCAAGTTTTTCAGGACACTCATCTATGTCTACATTTTTCTTGCGATGCTTTGTTTCGGATTAAATTATAAAGGCATCAATTACGACATGTGGTATTATATATTGAGCCTTACGTTGTTTCCATTACAACTTTTTGTGGTAATAGCCCTTTTTCGGCATAAGGTGAGGTACGCCAATTACATTATCTGGGGGAGCATTATTACTTTGGTTGGAAGCTCCCTTACACTTACGTATTATATTTATCTAAAAGAGCATGAGCCCTCCAACCCCTATGCAAATGCTTACTCCTATTTGCCAGTGATGGTGAGCATCCTTTTTGATATGTTCCTATTTACGATCGCATTACAAAAGAAAATTGCTGACAATGAAAAATCGTTGATCCTCGCTGCTACCAGCAGGCAACAGGCTATTATCCTTGAAAGAGAACGAATCATAGCTGATCTACACGATGATGTGGGCGGAGGCTTGAGTAGTATACGAATGATGAGCGACCTTATGTCGCAGCAAGGTGAAAAGGAATCACTTCACAGTTATGTGTCTTTTGGGCATAAGATATCTTTGACCGCCAAGGATATCGCACAACGCATGCATACAATAATCTGGAGCCTCAATTCCGAAAACGATACGGTAATAAATTTTGCCGAGTATGTCCGGCAATACGGGGTTTCATTTTTTGAAAATTCGCCAATTAAATTTACTTCGCGGAATGTATCATCGTTACCAAAAAATGTACAGATCAGCGGCGTAAAACGCAAAAATTTATTTCTGATTGTTAAAGAAGCCTTTCACAATATTCTCAAACATTCGCACGGTTCTGAGGCCTCTGTCGAGATATTTATGATAGGAAATATTTTATTCTTAAACATTTCCGATAATGGGGATGGACTGCCGACAGAAGAAAATATAAATGCTGTAAAATTTGGTAATGGTTTAAAGAACATGCAAAAAAGAATGGATGAAATACATGGTTCAATCAGCTTTCAAGGCGATGATGGTACTATAATAAAAATAAAACTTACCATCACCGAATCCTTCCCAGAAGCTTTTTTTCCACCTCACGGAATTAAATAAAAAAGCTGGCCCAGGATAAATCCCGGGCCAGCTAGGGAGTATTTTTAAAAATTAAGTTGCGCTTTAATAAACCCGCGGGCGCCATTCACACCCATTTGAACTGCATCCCAGGCGCCGCCAGTTTCGCCATCATAAGCGGAGAGCTTAGCGCCTTTTACATATCCAAGGTCGGGGTGAACATTGAAAATGTTATCAACTCCTGTAAATAAACTTACCTTTTTGCTTAACCTGAATGATGCATACAGGTCAGTAACGAATTTCCCATTATAGTTAAATTGTTCAGGTACTACTTTATTAGCATCTGCATCCAGTGTTACTGTAGGCGGATAGGTTGTGTTATAACCATATCCCAGCAATACAATCTTTCCAAAATAGGTAAGATGTGTTCCTATCTTCACAACTTCGTTGAAACCATAGTCGAGGGTTAGGCCGAGCTTTTGAGGAGGAGCAGATGCGAGTACGAACTTTTGCTCGCGATCACTGAAAAATGCCTGCCGTTCTTCGAAAGAATTATTCAATGCTGAAGGAACGTTTATTTTGTCAATCTTCATATGCTGAAGATTACCGGCAAATAAAGCAGAGAAGCTTTTCACGCCCCATTTTTTTGAATAATTAAGAATGATATCAACACCTGTGTTAGTGGTATTTACAGCATTTGCAAAGAACTGTGCCTGGGCAACGTTCAATTGATCAAGTATTGGCTGTAAGGTTGGATTACTGTTATCAAATTGCCCGGACAAGACTACACGGTCTTTGATCTTTACCAGGTATCCGTCAATGGTAATCGTGAAAGCCGATACTGGTTTTGCCGTAAAACCCAGGCTCACATTTACTGACTTTTCTTCCTTCAGTTTTGGTATTCCGGCAGCTTTTGTTATCGGGCTATAGTTAGGTGCAATTTTCACATCAAACGAATTTCCGCCTTGTACATTTGTAAAAGTATTACTGAAGTTTATTTGTTGTAGTGACGGTGCACGAAATCCCGTACTTACCGAACCACGAATATTTACGGCCGGTGATACTTTATATCTGGTTGCAAATTTGTAAGTACTCAGAAACCCGAAATCACTATAATTCTCTATTCTTACGGCGCCACTGGTCAGCCATTTCTTGGTTACGTCCAGGTCAGCCTGCGCATAAAGACCTTCATTTGTGCGGTTCGCTTTTACCGCGTCAACCGGTTGAAAACCGGGAAATCCCTGTGATCCTGCAGCCTTTCCATTGGGTACATCATAATTAAAATAGCTATCCTTTTCACCTTCGTAAATCTTATACTGTTCAAACCTTACTTCACCCCCGATGGAAATGTTAAGGCCTTGCGCTACAGTAGGTATATTTTTATTAAAGTCGATGTTAGTAGTATTTTGCAAGAAATTAAACCCGCCATCATCAAAATGATTTTTATTTACACCTGAAGCGCCGAGAGATGCATTAAAAGTTTTGTCGCCGTAGAAATGAAAGTCATTTCGCCCTATCGTATTGCTAACGTCCCATTCCCAGTTGCCTTTCATACTTCCCTTAAAACCGAGTGCCAACGAAAGATCACTTATATGTGTCTGAATATGAGGATTAAATATGGTGTCTGCAATGTCACCCGGCGTCGGGATGCTTTTCATGATCGAGGGAACCCAGATTAGATTTCCATTAGCATCTGTCGGAAACCTGGCCGGCCTCGAGGAGGAAAGCGCATTGTACCCATGAAAGGAACGGCTATATGCATATGCATCACTTGATTTATAGCTGGCACCACCAAAAGAATAAAAACTTGTACTGGAAGAAGCAACAGGAATTTCCAAATTAAACATTGCCCCGCCACTGGTAACCGAACCATCTCCGTTTGCACGCCGGCCGGCATTAATAGGTAGTGCTTTGTCATGTGTGAGATTAGTGTCTAAGACCTGCCGGAATGTTTTATCCTGGCGGAAAAAGTTCCCTGAAAGATTAATAAATCCTTTTTGGCCCAGTTTAAAACCCGTGTTCAATCCTGCATTGAATGCTACCCCGTCTACTTTCTTATTGTATTCATACTGACTCTTCAGGCCTTCCCCGAATGCAGTATTGTATTTTTTATCATAGTAGCCCGACACGCCGGTATTAAACTGCCATTTATTTACATCTTTCTTCAGGATAATATTAATTACTCCTGCAATCGCATCTGACCCATATTGGGCAGATGCCCCGTCGCGAAGTATTTCAACACGATCGATAGCTGCTTCAGGAATGGCATTTAGATCAGTTCCGGAATTTCCCCGCCCCCTTGTGCCAAAAACAGCGACAAATGCAGTCTGGTGACGCCGTTTACCATTCACCAAGACAAGAGTTTGGTCCGGACCAAGTCCCCTTAAAGTAGCCAGGTCTATCTGATCGGCCCCATCACTGCCGCTCTGTTTATTAAAATTAAAAGATGGCGCGGAATAATTGAGCATCGATGTAAGATCCGGTCGCGCAGTGGTTTGAAGTGCATTACCCATGGAGATCACATCTACAGGAACGGGAGATTCAGTTTTAACCCGTCCCCCCCGGCGGCTTCCGAGCATAATCACCTGGTCGAGTTCTGTAGTTTGAGACTGCATCGAAATATTTAAATTCTGGGATGACACTCTCGTCTCAATTGGAGAATACCCTGATGCGGTAATAATCAGGATGTCACTTGTTAAAGCAACAATTGTAAATCGACCATCGGCATTGGTTGTTGTTCCTACCTTGGTGGATTTTACCACTACGGATGCTCCGTCAAGTCCCTTACCGGAACTGCCGTCAGTTATCCGTCCGATTATTTGGGCCCCGGCTGAAAAAATCGTGAAAATGGAAATTACTAATGAGATAGTTTGTTTTAATGTAGACATTTTAGGACGAGTTTTGGTTGAAAATCATCATACAGCGAGGCAACACCTCAAATATACCTGATATTATTAAACTAATTTACAGCTCACCTTAATAGTTATGTTGCTTCAACGTTTAATTCTCCCGTTCAGCAAATTCGAACAGGTTGTTAAATAACCCAGGGACTAAAAAATTATTTTTTTTTAACTTTGATTCCTTCGTAATTTTATTTCTCACCAAAAGAAAAGGAGGTATTATGTCTAATAATAAATCAGGGACTCTTTCGGTAAGCACTTATTGACCGTAAAGTCCACAATTATGATTTTTGGGTCGGATACGACCTATGCCGCCTTTTATAGGGCGGCATTTTTTGTTATGTATTGTGCTTAACGCATGGGTAAAATAACGGAACTCACCTGCATTTGATTGAGACAAAACCCTTTTTTTTAGTAATTTTGCTTTTTAATTTTTTATATGTCAGAAACAGCAACCGCGGTTAAACCCGCGCTAACTCCAAAGGATTTTGCAACAGACCAGGAAGTACGGTGGTGCCCTGGTTGCGGCGATTATTCGATATTAGCACAAGTTCAAAAAATTATGCCGACACTTGGCATTCCAAAAGAGAATATAGTAATTGTATCAGGTATTGGCTGCAGTAGTCGATTCCATATTATATGAATACTTATGGGATGCACAGTATCCATGGACGCGCAACTGCGGTTGCAAGCGGTTTAAAAGCGGCGCGCCCCGACCTCAGCGTTTGGATCGTTACAGGTGACGGTGACGGACTAAGCATCGGCGGAAATCACACGATTCATTTGCTCCGCAGAAACTTTGACGTTAACATCCTGTTGTTCAATAATCAGATATATGGATTAACAAAAGGTCAGTATTCTCCTACCTCGGAAGAAAATAAAATTACGAAGAGCACGCCCATGGGAAGCATTGATCATCCCTTTAATCCCCTGGCACTTGCAATGGGAGCTGACGCTTGCTTTATTGCGCGGAGCATGGATCGTGATCCTAAACACCTGCAGGCAATGCTTTTGAGAAGCCAGGCACATAAAGGAACTTCTTTCCTGGAGATCTACCAGAATTGCAACATTTTTAATGATGGTGCCTTCGAAATTTTTACCGAGAAAAGCAGTAAGCCGGATGAAGCACTGTTTCTTGAGCAAGGAAAACCCCTGGTATTCGGTGCTTCTCAAAACAAGGGTATTAAATTGGATGGGTTTAAACCCATCATTGTTGACCTCGAAGACGGAGCTTCAAAGGATGACCTGTGGATTCATGATGAGCGTGATTTTTACAAAGCTCAAATTCTGGTAAGGATGTTTGATGATCCCACTTTACAACTACATCTGCCAAGGCCGTTTGGCGTATTTTATGAGGCAGACCGGCCATGTTATGAAGATGTGATGGCCATGCAGATCGAAGAGACTATTGCACAAAAAGGTAAAGGTGATCTTGATAAACTATTGCGAGGACGAGAAACTTGGACAATCTCCTGATGTTCATTCAAAAAAACATTAAAAAAGCCGCATTGAATTTGCGGCCTTTTTAATTCTATGCGATTACACAAGTTTCTTTTCTACCAGGTATTCAGCAATCTGGACCGCATTAGTGGCTGCACCTTTCCGGAGGTTATCGCTTACAATCCAGCAATTAAGTGTGTTCGGCTGAGTTTCATCTCTTCTTAAGCGCCCAACAAAAGTATCGTCTTTATCATACGCATTTATAGGCATAGGATAAATATAATTGTCAGGCTCATCTTCTAAAACTATTCCTGCGCTCGATGAGAGGATGTCTCTTATTTCGTCCAGGTTAAAGTCGTTTTCGAATTCTATATTTACGCTCTCACTGTGCCCACCCATTGTAGGAATACGCACGCAGGTTGCAGTAACCTTGATGCTGTTATCCTCCATAATCTTCTTTGTTTCATTTACCATTTTCATCTCTTCCTTGGTGTAGCCATTACTGGTAAACACGTCGATCTGGGGAATAGCATTCATATCGATGGGATATTTGTAAGCCATTTCACCAATTATCCCCTTGCGTTCGTTCATCATTTGTTCTACCGCCCTAACGCCGGTGCCGGTAACGCTCTGATAAGTACTAACTACAACTCTTTTAATCCGGTATTTTTCGTGAAGTGGTTTTAATACCAATACCATTTGAATGGTACTGCAATTTGGATTGGCTATAATTTTATCAGCAGATGTGAGGGCATGGGCATTCACCTCTGGCACTACCAGTTTTTTCGTTTCATCCATTCTCCACGCACTTGAGTTATCAATAACTGTTATCCCGGCTTCCGCAAATTTTGGAGCCCATTCCAGCGAAGTTCCTCCACCCGCAGAAAAAATTGCAATATCAGGCTTAGCGTCAATGGCTGCCTGCATCCCTACAATTTTATATTTAGCGCCCTTATACTCAATTTCCTTACCAATTGATTTCTCCGAAGCAACAGGTATTAACTGGGTTACAGGGAATTTTCGTTGTTCCAACACCTGTAACATTTTAGTACCAACAAGGCCCGTGGCACCCA
>JANXYS010000159.1 GCA_025355935.1 Chitinophagales bacterium
GGGTAAATGCTGCACAAACTAACATCCTGAAGCTTTCAATTTTTATACTCTGAGCCCGCAACACTTGTTATGGTCACATAGGTTCGCTGGTTTTAATCATCCTCAAAAGTCAAAGTAGACCAGGTAAATGTTGCATCAAAAAAAACGCGACCTCTATTGATAGTACAATCGGGTCGTTCCCTCAGTCCTTTAAAAGCTTTGCAGCGTTAAAGAATTAGTAGCCTGTTTTTCTCTAGATTTAGTTGAGATGATTTTTTATTGATGTCTCGTTATTTACCAATCCTTCGTTGGTATAGTCTTGATACTCTGAATGCATTCGTCGGTCGCAACACCCTTAAGGCTCTGTTACTAAACAGCTTTGTAGATGTTTTTACCCAGTTGCTGTACCTCTATAATAATCTGTATAGACGGACGGATGAGTATTAAACTCTTATGTAAATCCTGATTATCTACTATCATATTGTCAGTTCCATGCTCGTACCTTATCAAGGTTTCTACACCAATTATTGGTAATTATTTCAATAGCCATCGAACAGAGATCAGTACTTCGCTAAGAATTGCGCAAACATCGCGGCTTTTTTAATAGTTGCATCAAGTAAGTAATAGATACCTGTTCATTAGCGGTTGTTCAATACTTCTTTTACTGTTGGCAGCTTTTAGAATTAATATTGCTGAAAAATGATGCTAACAGATTTTTTAATATTTTTAATTTTTAAACCTCTAATATTATTTCGACAACGGTTTGGATAACGATTTGCTTTTAGAGTGAAAAATTGATTAACCTTTTAGCAACATCCAAAAATTAAAGGCGATGATCCCAATTGGCGACAATGACTCTGACAGGACGACAACTCCAATTATCAACTATTTACTTATTGGTCTTAATATATTTGTATTTATTTACTACCAGTCATTTGGTACCAATGATGCGTTTACACTGAGTTATGCGACCGTTCCGGGAGAGATATTATCAGGCAAAGACATCACGACAAATGGCCTGGGGATAACGCCTATTCCGGTTTACGCTACTATTTTTACGGCTATGTTCATGCATGGCGGAATAGGGCATATTGCCGGAAACATGCTTTACCTCTGGATCTTTGGCGATAATCTGGAGAATAGAATGGGACATATTAAATATCTAGTTTTTTATCTCCTTACCGGTGTCATTGCCACCCTGGCTCACGTGTTTGCAAGTGACTTCACAGGACAAGACGTGCTGATACCAAGCCTTGGCGCTTCCGGGGCGATATCCGGTGTTCTTGGTGGTTATTTGATTCTGTTTCCGGCTAATAAAGTAAGAGTGTTGGCGTTTGTATTTACGATCACTGTTCCTGCATTTGTAACTCTTGGCTTATGGATTGGCTTGCAATTTCTTAGTGGCTGGGAGTCGCTGGGAACGCAGGGTGGAGGTGTGGCTTACGCCGCACATATTGGAGGCTTCGTAGCGGGCATATGCCTCGTTAGACTGTTTGCGGGTAAGGTTCCAAAAAGTGCATTACCTTAAGTTCACTACCAGGATACGAATGCCCAGTTAATGCATTTATTTTACTACAACGATATCAAATATTTTTTTACGGTCTCTACTTTCCCAGCGAAAGCGGGTTATATACCCTGCTGTCGTATTTGTTTTAAGTTTGAATGGAATTTTTAGCGTGTAATTTACAGTGTTGCTTTCCATTGAACCACCCACCTTCTTCAATAATTTGTCGCCGGTTTTTACCACATTAAGATTCTGATCATATACCCAGAAGGTTTCCGTACCTGAAAGGATATCATCCATAGAGGTTCCTTCTATCCCAGGTATGTCAAGGCTGATGTAAGACATCCTGGGGTTTACCCGAATACTCGTATCAACCGTTACATCGACTGCTTTCATTTTTAATAGATTGGTGATTGCTGGGGATGCGTCGGAAGTTTTTACAAATTGTGCAATTTTAGAGACTTGCACCGCTTCACCTGAACGAGAAACTTTTACCGGAAATTCAACCCTGAGTTGATTAGTACTTTTCAAATCGAAGAATCGAACCTGTATCAAAACTGTGCTCTCTTGCTTAATGATCTCAGGGCGCAGGCCAATCTTTACCATAACTTCTTTAAATGCGGATGGCGCAAAGCCTGTAGCAGCATTGTAAACAAATACATTCGGTGTTTTAGAAATTACGGCACCTTTCCCGGTTAGCATGATCACTTCTGCTCCCACAAAATAATTTCCAGACGCGGCAACAAAGCCTGAAGGTCCCTGTAATTTGATTTCTATCTCTTTATTTAAAGGAACCCGATCACTTAGCAGGCTTGCACCATCTACATCAATTTCGATATTTTTTGCCCATAAGCCTCCTCTGAAATAACGAGTACCGGTTAGGGGAAGAATACCATTTTTTTGAGCATTAACCTCACCAATTATGAAAGAGAGAACAAAGAGTAGTAAATATTGGAATTTCAAAATAGATCAATTTGCATTAAGTTACGTAATAGGCAGGCCCAAGTGCGTTTTAAAAAAGTTAAGCTTTTACTCTAACGGATGGTAGTCGTAAAATATCTTCACAAGATTATTTTTTTTGAGATCAGTGTTAATGGAGAACGATTTTCTTTGCCTCCCATCAATGATTTCAAGTATTGAAGTATTTGGCGGTATTGCGCCTAAGTTGTCAGCAACAAAAATTATATTATTTACTCCAGGGAGTAGTTTAACGCTCAGAAATTGAGGCCTTTTCTTCACTGAAAATCCCTTTACGAGCCAGCTACCGTTAACGTTAAGAGAAATGCTGTCGCCGTCTTCGACTGCATCATCCCAGATCGCGAGCTTTACTTCGCCAGAACTGGTATGGAGGCTGTCTATGACAGTTGTATTTCTTAACAATTCAGGCGAAAGTATGTTGTTCGGCCGGGGATAGTAGTAGAGTTTGGCAACGATGAAAGTAGCTGAAATATCTTCTTTATTCGCGAAGCTCAGAACGAATTTATTCGTCCCGAAGTTAAGATTAAGCTTTCCGGTATTCGGAGAAACTCGCCCATAGTTATCAGCAAAAAATACTAATATATTCATGCCTGTATCAAGCAAGACCTCTTGTAATGGATTACGTTTACTTAAGTCTGTCGGTGCTATTAGCTCAGTACCGTTGAGGGTTACAGAAACGGTGTCATTGTCTATTTTATTATTGTCAGAAAAATTCAGGTGTCCCAAATTTGTTGAAAGTTCGATTGAATCCATGATACCGAAGTATGCATCAGATGACGAAGGATTTAAGATTTTGGAAACGCCGGTACCTGTAAATGCCATGGCATCTTTTCTGTTTAGTTGCAGCGGCTCGTCGCGCATCAAATTACGAATTTGCATAGCGGTGCCGCGTACACTATCATCGAAATTATTAAGTTCGGGCATTCGCAGACCATATCTCTTTGAAACAATCCTATTCAAGACTAACACCCGATTGCGCTTGCTGGTTGTTTCAAGGGTAAAAGTACCGTTTAAAAAGACTGTCCATGCACCCAAACTGAACGGGGATTCACTTTCAGGAATTTTGTTGCGACCGATGGCTAATTTGTTTCTTCCTTTTTTTACCAGCAGTAGAGTATACACTCCTAAAAAGGTTCCGGATGAAATGGTGAGTTTCGCGGGATAAAGTTGCCCCCGCTCGGGGAAACTAATCTGGAGGGCGATCGTATATTTTTCATTTTGTTCCGGAAAAATGCCTTTCATTTCCCAGGTGCCTGCAAATTTATCATCCTGAGCTTTTACATTGATGGGATGAAACAAGACCGCCAAAATACAAATCAGCAGTTTGGAAATTTTTAAGAATGCGGTGCGCATGCTTAAAAATAAAGAAAATGATTTAAAGAATCACGTCTATTCAAAAAGCTCTAGTTTGTTTTTGGGCCTGCGTTTATCTTGCCAGATAAAACCTTTGAGAAACTTTTGCTCGTTAGTAGTCAAGCGAATGGGATAAAGAGTGCCGTCTACGTTATTAATAAATTTCACCCTATTGAGCGTCTTGCTAATAAAATATACGTCGATCACATCGCCGCTGCTTCTATTCATACCTATATAAGCACTATCATCATCCTGTGGATAAAAAACACTTTCAGCGGGCGAGCCCTTTACTCTTATATAGTCAATCGAGCCTTCTTTAAAATATGCATTGAGGTTTCTTCCTGCGACCTGGTTATATACATCCTTGTTTGCTTCATTAATTACCATGCTGTTATTAAAGACGTACAGGCGTTTTGGTTTTTGAGCTTCAGTAAAAAGATACATGGTGTCTCCACTTACCTGAGACTTTCCATTCCAGAATATCGGCGCTTTAAATAATCGGAAAACAGAATCTTCAGTACTGTAATACATACTGTCACTTACTGCCTGAAGAGAATCGTTGAATATACGGACGTGATGGAAGCCCAGGAAATAGCGGATTGTGTCAGATGCAACAGGCGGAGCGTTTTGGATCTGAATTGAATCTTTTTTGCCCGACCTCGTGGAAAATATATTAATACTGTCTGCTTTTGACACATCAAGTAATGTCGATTTTGCCAAAGTATCCCGGATATCAATTGTTGTCATCTTAATTTTATCGAGTTTCCTGATACCGGAAAATAGCGTATCTGCGGCAACGTAAGTACTATCGTTATTTTTGTAAATGATCATGATAGGTTTACGGGTTCCGAGAAACGACTTGTCTTTTTTATTTAGATAAAGGAGCCCACCTAGCAGAGTGACATGATTCATACTGTCTACGATCTTCCCATTTTCTTCAATTTGAAGAACACCCGCTTTTTCTTCGTATGCAATTTTTCCACCAGTTACAAAATAACTGCTGTCACTTATAGAAGTGCGATCATAAAATTCTGCCTTTCCTGTTTCAAGGTTGTAATTCCCATTACGGGTGTTTATAATTCCGCCATTTTTACTTTTAATACGCGTCGGGGATATAAAGGTCGCTTCTTTTCGAGAAGTATTGTATAGAAGACTGTCTGCTACGATATCATACTTCGGATCAGTGAGGTGTACATACTTCTTAAAATAAACATCTTTGGTATCTGAATAATAAATCGCATCCGAGCTAGTAAGGATTGTCTTCCCATTTACAACCCTCCCTCCATTTTTGTACGTAGCAATTCCCGTGGCAAGGTTATACTCGAGATCATCCGTAAATAACGTCGCCCGGCCATCTGTTAGTTTAACCGACTTCTTGAGGTAAGCAATCCTTTCTCTTCCAAGATATTTTAGGTATTGCGAATAGGTATCTACACTATCAGCATCGTTTATGTGAACATTTCCGAAAACCTCTGCAATGCCTGTAAGCTGGTTTACAACAATGCTGTCTCCCTTTATGGTTGTGTTCCCTTGTTTTACTGCAGCGTTTCCCGCGAGTGTAATAACAGTTGTACCCGAATCAATTTGTTTTTGCCGAAGACTTCTGCTTCCGGGTAAAATCTCAATCAAACGGCTGGTGTCCTGGGCAACTTGTGCATTACTGCACATGGAAATTAAGAGGAAGCAGGAAAATATGCAGCATGTAATAAAATGATTCAACTTTAAGAGGTTAATAAATTAAGGCTGTTTTACCTTCACTTTTTCAATATAATATGGTGAGTTTAGGGTATCGGGAAGTGGAAGTAACAATGGATTATTATTCTGCTTCTTGCCAAACACCGAGATGCTTACATATCTTTTGGGGTTGACCCTGATATCATCAAGAAGCAGGTTTAGCTTATTACCCGTAGAAGCGAGATTTTGATAAAGAGCAGGATCGTTAATAAGTTTACCGAGCGAACCTTTGTTGTTATCAAGTTTTGCAACCATATTCCGCAAACCATTGATTGTACTGTCGAGGCTACTTAATGTTTTCTGAAAATCGAGTTGTGATAATTTGGTGGTAGTGCGGTCAAGATTCGATACTACGCTATTTATTTTATCATTATTTGAAGCAAGGTTGCCTGTTATGGCATTTACGTTACCAATTGTTTTGGCGAGTGCGCCGGTTTGTTGATTTAATAACGCTTCAAGTGAGGCTGTAGACCGGATCATAGATGACGTTATGAATTTCAGATTTTCCATAGTTGCACCTATGTTCCCCTTCATACGCGGATCTATCACTGAATTAATATTTCCAACCAAAGTATCCAATGTGGTAACTGCTTTTGTAACCTGGAAGAGAACTGGATCTACCTTCTTTAAAATATCATTAAAAACACCGGCATTAGCTTCTGTAATGATCGAGTCGCCTGTACTCAGGTTTTTAGGTGAGTCACCAAGTTTTATTTCGATGCTGGTTGTACCGATAGGGTTTGGTTTTATAAGAGCAATGGAATTTACCGGAACATTGATGTCTTTGGTGATATTCAACTCCACTTTAATTCGGTTCATATCTTTGTCAGTGCTGATCTTGTAAATCGTACCAACCTGTAAGCCATTTATTACAATTGGATTGGAATTTTGCAGACCCTGAACATTACCATATATACCATATAAAGTAGTGCTCTTGCTAAAAAGTTTTTTTCCTTTCAGGAAATTGAAACCTAAAATTAAAAATGTTACTGATACAACTGCGATTGCACCTACTTTAGTTTCGTTAGAGATTTTCACCTTGATAGTTTTGATTAGTATTTAATAACGCGGTACAATATGCAAGTTATTTACCAAAATATATTGAAAATGGCCATTCAAGGCCAAAATGTCTATCTGGAAGTTGTTTTTGCGCCGTCAATTTGTTCTTTATAACGTAAAACAGCCTTTGTAATGGCCTCTGCAAGCTCCTGTTGTCCCTTATCGCTATTTAGGTATTTTTCATCTTCAGGATTATTTATGAAGCCGGTTTCAATAAGAATAGCAGGCATATTTGTGGCTTGTAATACCCAGATTCCCGTTTGACGCTGATTAATACCCAATGCAGACCGACCTGTCTGTTCAACTTCATCGTTGACAAATCCCGCAATCCTGTCACTTTTAAGCTGGTAACGCTGGGCATATATTTGCGCCAGCGCCCTTCCTTCAGGTGTATTAAAATCAAAATTGTTATAAGTGGAATCACTCCCTGTTTCAATTTCGAATTCACCTTCTTCCTTCATAATCGCTTTTAGCTTGTCACTTGTTTTGTGTGCAGCGAATATCCACACGCTAGTGCCTTTTCTAGCGAGAGGTAATTTAAAATATTCATAAACCGGTTCTTCAACATTGTATGGCGTTGATTTTTTCTTTCTTCTCTTTCCTTTTCCAGTGTATGATATTTTGTAACGGGTAACTGTACGGCTACCTATCTGCCGCCGGCCAGTTTTTAAAGGTCCCGAATCTGCGTGTATGCATAAAAAAAGGTCGCCTTTTGCATTGTTAGCTATATCGGCCTTTTCGCGCGGGTTTTGATAAATATCAGAGGTACGTGTCGGAACAATGTTTATTCCTGGAAGCTGTTTTTTTAACTCAGTAACAAGCTTTTTTGAAATAGCGAGAGTGACATCTTTCTCTTTGGAACGTAGGGAATTTTCATATTGCCCCGTTGCACCATTATCAGTTCCGCCATGCCCTGCATCTACAACGATAGTTTTAAATTTCCGGGGTGTTTGTGCAAACGAAGTAATTTGAAAAAAAGTCAGGAAACTAAAGAGAATAAAAATAACTGCGGTTCTGGTATTCGACATATTTCTTAAATATTTAAGAGGTTCTGTTATAATTCAATAATTAACTTTCTTTTTTATTTTAATAGCTATTTTTGCTATTCAATTTTATGAGCAACAGAAACAAAGGTAAGGCAAAATACAATTTAGCTTGGTTATGCGTGCTCTCCTTCACAATATTAACTTATTGCAGTACAGGTCGAAATCCGGGAACAATGCATTTTCCTATCACGTCCTTTGATAACTTTTCAGATACTCCTAAACTCAAAAGT
>JANXYS010000489.1 GCA_025355935.1 Chitinophagales bacterium
TTTTTTCAATGGCGGTTAAAAAAGGAAAGGGTATAGTTGTACTGGTTAACAAGTGGGACTTAGCCGATAAGGAAACAAATACTGCGCGTGATTATGAAAAGGATCTTCGTCAGCGTCTTGCGCCATTCTCCGATGTTCCGATCCTGTTTATTTCAGTTACGGAGAAGCAGCGTATTTTTAAAAGTATTGAAGCTGCGCTGGAAGTATTTGAAAACCGGCAGCGGAGAATTCAGACGTCAAAGTTAAATGATGTGATGCTGAAAGCCATTGAAAGTTACCATCCACCAGTTGTGCGTGGTATAGCCATTACTATTAAATATGTTACCCAGTTACCAACCTATACTCCGAGCTTTGCTTTTTTCTGTAATTTCCCCGACGACATAAAAACACCGTATAAGAACTACCTCGAAAATAAGCTTCGTGAGAATTTTAACTTCAAGGGTGTTCCTGTTCGGTTGTTTTTCCGAAAAAAATAAATAATGTTTATAATATCGACCGGCAACTTTTCTTTCGATGAGTTGCCGGTTTTTTATTCATGGTAGGTGGGAGTTCTTACGGTTGACAACCTTTAAAGGTTGACAACTGCATAATGATAGCTTAAATCCATACCTACTTTCGGAGATAATTCCAGGAGAACCAGCAAGGCAAAAATCTTAACCTTTACAGGTTGACAACTGCATAATCATGGCTGCTATGCCACATTTACTTTCGCAGATAATGCTGGGCGGAACCAGCTAGGCTAAAATATTAAAACCGACAGATTGGGAATTGAAATTTTTAAGGCTCAGGTAACCTCAAGGGGAGACATAGATCATTAAGGTTAACAACTTTAATCTTACAATGTATTTTTAAAAATAATGGATAGTGATCGGTTAATTCCTGGAAATTAAGCATCTTACACGACGTTACTTGCGGTTGGTATCAATTTTGCATCCTTACCTGAAATAATAATTATGAGAAAAACCTTGGCGATGCTAGGTATCTGTAGTTTTCTTGCTTTCGGTTGCACGCAAACAGACCAAACCAAAACGGAGAACATCCTAAATAAAACCGGCGATAAAATTAGCGATGCGGTTGATAAAGCTGGAAAAAAACTGGATAAGTTCGCAGACACTGCAAAAGTGGAACTCAGTCATTTAGGTGACAGCGCAGGCGTTCACTTAAAAAGGGTTGGTGATTCTGCAAAAGCCAAATTTGGAACCATTCGAAATAAAATGATTGACAGTACTGCAGACCGACTAAAGAAAAAGTTTTAAGCTAACTATAATTTTTGTTCTATTACTAATCTGTCTGGCCAGGAATAATTTCCGCTTTCATAAATTGAAAATAATGATCATGAAAAAGTTAATATTTGTTGTAGCTATAGCCGCATTTACCTCCGCGTGTAACGACGAAAAGAAAACAGGGACAACTGTAACATCAATCGACTCGTCGAAATTCATGGAATCTACAACTGATACATTTTCAAAAATGATGGACAGCAAGATGGCTGACACTACCAGGATGATGGACAAGATGGCTGATACTACAAAGATGAAGTGAGGCCATTGATAATCGAACAAACCACCATTGCGGTGGGACATTTTATGCTTTCATATTTCTGATGACGAAATAGGCGATAACGCATAATACAAGAATAACTACTACTGCATAATAATACCAGGATTGATCGGGAATATCTTTTTTCCTCTTTTGCTTTTTCTTCTTCTCAAGTTGTTTTTTTAAATCGGTATTGAGCTGCTGAACAAGCTGGCTAAGGTCTTGCTTGCGATCAAATCCCTGCAGCCCCTCCATTGCATCATTCAAGAACTCATCCTCGTTCATACTTTGTTCAATCGAATGCTGTTCAGAATGGCTTAAATTATTATTAAGATATTCCAGGAGTTTCTCCTGTTCGACATCTTTATTGAGATTGGATAATATGTTTTTTAACGGCTCAGTCATGTGATTGCATGCGCTCCATTTGAATTTTTAAATTCCTTTTACCATTTTGAATATTACTTTTTACTTGTAAAAGCGGGTACATCGTAATATCCGAAATCTCCTGGTAACTTTTCTTCTCCAGGTAAAACAAAGTTACACAAACCTGCTGCTCAACATTAAGTTGTTTTAAAGCCAGCTCCAGATGGTCCAATGCCGCATCTTTTTCGCGGGCAAGTGATGGCTGCTCGCCATTATCCGGCGCAGATAACTGCTGGTCGTTAAGTTCAAATGTATAAGAGCCTTTTTGCCTCAATCGCATCAGGCAATGATTCTTTGCTACCATGTACAGCCAACTCTTAAAGTATTCAACCTTGTATTTCTGTAATTCCGAAATCACTTTAAGAAAAACCTGCTGAACGCTGTCTCTCGCATCTTCTTCATTTTTAAGATACTTCATACACACGCCGAGCAGCAGCATAGTATATCGTTGCAGCAGTATACCTAACAACTCGTTATCACGCTCGTCATAATAGCGTGATAACAGTTCTTTATCTTCAATATCGTGGTAGTTCGAATTTGGCAAAGTAGATGGTTACTGACAATATTTATTATTAGATGTAAACATACCCAAATTCCATAATTTACATAAGGCAGATTTTTTCTTTTATAACACAGGATACAGTTGTGTACCGTTAGCCTTAGTAGGATCAATAACAGATCATCGTGATTATGACTAACCGGTACCGTTTGAAGAAATAGCAAGAATAGCGCAAGGCATTGCCGACTGCTGGTAACGCTGCATCATTATTGAAATTCTGACCCGCGATGCTACCGCGCTAACCAGTTCACTTTTAGTACTCAAAAGCTAATTGCTCAAAGGCGCTTTTTTAAGTATAAAAGACGCTCTCAAACTTCAAATTAAAAGTAGGGTATCAGGGTATGTTCATCTCTTGGGGATGCACGTTACTATCAGTTTCTCTACTAAGATTTAGCGGGAAACTTTTCGTGATAAAGTTTGATTGATTCCTCTATTACTTTATAAGCATATTCTTTATTTTGGAAGTCGTCAATTTCCACCTTTTTATTTTCCAGCACTTTGTATTGTTCAAAATAGTTTTTTAAAACGGCGAAAAAATGCGGAGATAATTCATCAATTTCCTTTATGTGATTTACCGAAGGATCTTTGGTTGCTACAGCTATAATTTTATCATCTTTCTCCCCGTTATCTATCATTTGCATATTGCCAATTACGGTTGCTTCTACGAGGCAAAGGGGTTGTATACTTTCGCTGCACAAAACCAGGATATCCAGGGGATCATTGTCCTCACCAAGCGTTTGAGGGATGAATCCATAATTTACAGGGTAATGGAAAGAAGAGTATATAACACGGTCAAGTTTTAGTAAACCTGTAGGCTTATCAATCTCATATTTGCAGCTGCTTCCCTTGCTTATTTCAATAAGCGCGTTTACCTGTGCTGGTGACTTCTTTCCAAAATGGGCGCCATGCCATGGATGTAAAACGTACATAATATTAATTTTATAAGTTGATTATTATTTTTAATCTTCTTTTGTTAAACCTGGTGCATACGTGTATTTGAAATCAACCGCCCAGGTTTTATCAACCTGAATCACTTTGATGTCCATCGGCTTGTTCATATACGAGTTACTATAGGTAATTGTGCTCACCGAATCGTTCACATCTGTATACTTATTTATAGTATATTCAGCAGCCTTATACTTTTGCTTTTGCTCTGTTGGTAAGTTGCTGTAAAAACTTTTATAACGTTCAAACAATTGGATATTTTGTGTGTCTTTAAGCAATAATGATTCTGCCATTTTAAAATTCCCATCCAAACTAGCTCTTATAAATTCACGGCCAGTATCCAATGCAGTTTGCGGGCGTTCTTCAGACTTGGAGTTACATGAACTTAAGCCAGAAACCAGCGAGAATAATAAAAAAAGATATTTGTACATATCAATAATGATTTGCAACCTGAAGTTAAGTAATAACCGTGGGTGCGTTTCAGTTTTTTAATTGGTAGTTCTAACGGTGAGAAGGAGTTAACCCGAGACCGAATTAGTGTATTTTCTTCAATTCTTTCGTGACGGAGTCAAATGCCTTCATCCCACCCTCCATGGAATTCTTTAAGGAGTCTATGCTAACAGATTTAAGTCTGTCCATACCATCTTCAAGACTGTCTATAACGCTAGTGGGATTAAGCCCTTTTTCAACCATTTTTTCGGTCATTATCCCCATCATCAGGGAAGCCGGATCAAATGCTACCTTCCAGGCGCCTTGTTCTTTCTTTAAATTGTAGTTGAGCGTTTCGCCAGTAATTTTTTCCTTAACAGGCACGATAGCCAGATCGCCCTCGATATTTGCATTACTAAATTCGAGCTTTGTATTATCATATTTACTAAATGATCTCTCCGATTTTTCCCCTGATTGCCGTTTCCATCATCGCTATCAGTGTCTGGCTTTTGGCGGTAGAAAGTTCCCGGGCTGCCGCAAAATCTTCTTTTGAAAGTGCATTCATAAATGCTTCCAGTACTGCTTTCGGGTCGTTAGTCTCCGTTCGAACGTTGCAACCGGTAAACATTCCAATACCAACTATCAAGTAAAGCGCAAGTAATATTTTCACAAAGTAAGATTATTTAAGGTAGTCAAAAGTAAATAAATATTTTCTAACCTGCCAGGCTGGGGAGGTTTCTGCACATAGAAAAATGTCGCAGCATTTCCATCAATCAGTGAAATTGAAAATGTAATTTTTCCGTCAGGGAGGTTACCAGATAGCAGTTGTCCGGGCAGAAGTATTGATCCCCTTTAAGAGATGCGATCCAAAGAAACAAAAACCAGCGTTCTTATAAAATAAACAGGCAGCAAAGATGCCGCCTGTTTATGTACAGTAAAATAGTTTATCACTTACACCCTTCTTATCTTCGATCTTTTTCTCTTAATTCCTTTTCTTTCATGATGCTTTCGTCTTCCTTGTTGTAAGCCCTGATGATTGACTTTACTAATCTGTGCCTTACTACGTCTTCCTCATCCAGTTCAATGTGCGCAATACCTTCAATGTTTTTAAGGATTTTCGTTGCTTTAAACAAACCGCTTTGCTGATTTTTAGGCAAATCTATTTGCGTGGGGTCGCCTGTAATAATCGCTTTGGCGTTTGGTCCTATACGGGTTAAAAACATTTTAATCTGGAGATCATTTGTATTTTGTGCTTCATCGAGTATAATAAATGCATTATCGAGCGTACGTCCTCGCATATATGCAAGGGGTGCGATCTCAATTGTACGGGTACTCATGTAATAACCAAGCTTGTCTGCAGGTATCATGTCATCCAGTGCATCATAAAGCGGCCGCAAATAGGGGTCAATTTTTTCTTTAAGATCGCCAGGTAAAAAACCAAGACTTTCACCTGCCTCAACTGCAGGTCGCGTAAGAATAATTTTCTTTACTAGTTTATTTTTTAAAGCACGTACAGCTAATGCAACGGCGGTGTAGGTTTTACCGGTACCTGCCGGCCCAATGGCAAATAAGATATCATTTTTATCGCATGCCTGTACCATCAGTTTCTGATTGGCTGTTCTCGCACGGACAGTTTTACCATTAGGTCCGAAAACCAGCACATCATTTGGATTTCGATCGATAAAGTTATCAATCGTTTTTTCATCATCGCCGCCTAATATTTGTTCCAGATAATTTTCGCTCATGTGACCATTTCTTTGCAGGTACTGAACTAACAGATCAATTTTCTCTTTTGCTTCTTCAATTTGTTCCGGGGCTCCGCTTAATTTTATTTGCGTTCCACGACTTAAGATTTTTAACAGGGGAAATTTCTTTTTAAGGATATCAAGTTTTCCGTTATTAACTCCAAAAAACTCGATAGGGTTAACCGTTTCCAGGTTAATGATAGTGTCTGTCAAA
>JANXYS010000514.1 GCA_025355935.1 Chitinophagales bacterium
TTTCCTTTAGGTTTACTCGTAGTTCCGGGATACATAAATATACCTCCTTTGATAAGGTTGCGATGAACGTCCGCTACCATACTACCAATATATCTTTGCGTGTAAGGCCCCCCGTTAAACTGGTCCTTTTGCTGGCATGCAGTAATGTAATTCTGCACCCTATTATCCATCTTAAAATAATTGCCATGGTTCACCGAATAGAATTTACCAGTTTCGGGGCATTTAATGTCGGGGTGGCTCAACGTAAATTCACCGATCGACTGATCAAGTGTAAAGCCATTTACCCCCCGGCGGGTTGCATATACCAGCATTGTTGATGATCCGTAAATGACGTAGCCCGCAGCTACTTGCTGGATACCGGGTTGTAGGAAGTCGGCTTCTGTAGCTGGTTTCCCTAACTCGCTGACACGTCTGAAAACGCTAAAGATAGTCCCTATAGATACGTTCACATCGATGTTACTACTTCCATCGAGCGGATCGAACAGGCAAACATATTTCGACTTGTTACTCATCTCATCATCGAACACCACTATATTATCCATTTCCTCGCTGCCAACACCAGCACAACTCACACCGTGGCGTAGCACCCCCACCAATTGGTTATTTGCAAAGATGTCAAGTTTTTTTACTTCCTCCCCCTGCACATTCATGCTTCCATGATCGCCCAGGATATCGACCAGTCCGGCTTTATTCACCTCCACGTTAATACGCTTGGCAGCCAATCCAATATCACGTAAAAGATTAGATAATTCGCCGGTGGCGTGCGGAAATGCCCTTAGTTGCTGCAGAGTAAATTCATCAAGCGTCTGGACCTTTCTGTTAATCGCCATAAAACTATTTTTAAGTTTACAGTTTACGAAGTTAGATTTGCACATCAAATGTAACGCATATTATCAGTTAGATTTAATCGCTAAACACAAATTAAAAATCTGCGGGAAATGAAGATTTATAAATTCGGGGGTGCAAGTATCAGTAATCTGGACCGTATAAAAAATACAGCAGAAATAATTAAAGAAACCGCCGGTGAAAAAATACTGATCGTAATATCTGCCATGGGTAAAACTACGAACGCTCTTGAGACAGTTGTACATAATTTTTTTGATGGTAAGCAGGAATTAGCGCTTCAACTATTTGAGGGTATTAAAGAGAGTCATCTCAATTTTGCAAAATTTTTAACGACCCTTGAAGGGCAGGCCACGGAAAATCAATTGAAGGACTTCTTTACTGAAATAGAATGGCTGCTTCATGATAAACCGGTTAGGAATTATGATTATTATTATGACCAGATCGTATGTTGCGGAGAACTGTTCAGTAGTTCCCTACTCTACCATTACCTCCGGGAAGAAAAACTAAACGCTACCTGGGTTGATGTCCGGGACATTATACGTACTGATAACAACTTTAGAGATGCAGGGGTGGACTGGATTGTCACCGATAATAATATCGGTGAACATCTCATGCCGTTATTTGATAAATACAATTTGGTAATCACGCAAGGTTTTATTGGCAGTACGGATGAAAATGAAAGTACTACTCTTGGGAGGGAGGGAAGTGACTATTCTGCCGCCATTTTTGCAAACTCCCTGGTAGCAGATTTAGTTACTATTTGGAAAGACGTTGATGCCGTGAAAAGCGCGGATCCAAAGGTTTTCCCTGATGCTGTCAACTTGCCTGCACTTAGTTATACCGAAGTAATTGAGATGGCCTATTATGGTGCGCAGGTTATACACCCAAAAACAATTAAGCCCCTCCAAAATAAAAACATACCCTTGCTGGTAAAAAGTTTCTTGAATCCTCTATTACCGGGTACAGTTATTAGTAGCAAGGCCTCCAGGGACCTTCCACCGATAATTGTGATTAAACCCGACCAGGTATTAATTCAGTTTAAATCGAAAGACTTTTCGTTTGTAGAAGACAAGCCTGTAGAAGACCTGCAGCTTATATTTGATAACGTCAAGCTTAAACCTAACCTATCCCAGAATACTGCAATCTCGCTTCTTTGTAGTTTTGACAACCGCGAAGAAAAAATTGATCAACTGGCGGTACAGGCGTCTGAAATATTTGATGTGGAACTTGAGAAAAACTTGTCGCTTGTAACTGTTAGGCATTATGATAATGAAACCATAGAGAGGCTGACAAAAAACAAGAAAGTGGTACTTAAGCAGCAAACACAAGTCACGATCCAGTTATTAATGCGCGATTTTTAATTGAGCACATATTCGCCTTTCCTGTTCACCATAATAATGGGCAGTTGTTTTTTGGTCTCAAAGTAATCAAACACCTCTTTAATGTTTTTATTGAACTGCAAAAGTGAACCGTTACCCTTTAAAACATTAGCGAGATAATCTGCCGATTTTTTGATATTATATTTTACCGGGAACACATGCACAGGTATGAACTCCTGGCCGCCTTGCCTGGCGAATGAAGCGATTATATACAATTCTTCGATTGGCACATCGCTGATCGGGATGCAACCGGTAGAAACGCAATTACCGTGAATATATATCGAGCTGCCGGGGCGAAGGGAATCACTCAATATCCTGTCGGAAGCGTTGGGATAATTTAAGCCCAGTGACAAATGAAAATTACTATTAGGATTAAATTCGTTGATATAATAAAAACCTTCCGGCACCTGGTAATCACCTTCAACTCTCTTAGGCCCCATCGTCCCGCTTTGCATGCAAACCTTATATGTCTTAAATAACTTGTAAGGATCTTTTGAACTACCTTTTACCCATACTTCCAACTGTCGGTCATATTTAAATGAACGGATATACATCGCCTCAGGTGGCCAGGAAAGCTTTTGTTTTTCAAATTGCCTTTTCACCGAATCCTCCATTTTATTAAAAATATCCTGTGTTTTAAAGGAACCAGATTTAAAGGATGGAGCAGAAGCACCCTGGGCACTAACTTGTGTAGTCACAAGACCCAAAGCAATTAATAATAGATATGTAGCTAAACTTTGGGTCTTCATAGTCATTTGTCTCTCTTAAAGATTGAACGCTAAAATATTAAAAAAATTGAAACCCTTGTGTTAAATTACCAGGCATAAGGCCGGGTGTCATAAATTTCCACGGGCATCCTGTTCTCTTTCGAGCGCTTCAAACAAGGCTTTAAAATTACCTTTGCCGAAACTTTTCGCTCCTTTACGCTGGATGATCTCGAAAAATAATGTAGGTCGATCCTGGAGTGGTTTTGAAAAAATTTGTAATAAGTAGCCTTCCTCATCCTTATCTATCAAAATTCCTAATTGGCTGAGTGGCTCCAGATCTTCATCAATCTTGCCAACCCTGTCAAGAACATCGACATAGTAACTCGATGGAACTTTTAAAAATTCAATTCCGCGATTTTGCAGGTCGGTAACTGTATGAACGATGTCAGCAGTAGCAATAGCCACGTGCTGTACCCCTTCGCCACCATAAAAATCAAGGTATTCTTCCACCTGGCTTTTCTTTTTACCTTCAGCCGGTTCATTGATTGGGAATTTTACGTACCCGTTGCCATTACTCATCACTTTGCTCATCAGGGCGCTGTATTCAGTGCTGATGTCATTATCGTCAAAACTCAGGATATTCTTAAAGCCCATTACTTCTTCATAAAATTTTACCCATGGGTTCATTTGATTCCAACCCACATTTCCTACGCAATGATCTACATAGAGCAGCCCTGCAGACGGGGGATTATAATTACTTTCCCATTTCCGGAAACCCGGCATAAATAATCCTTTGTAATTTTTCCTTTCAATAAATAAATGAACCGTTTCACCATAAGTATGTATTCCGCTAATAGCTATCTCTCCGTTTTCATCTTTAAGGACATGAGGCTCCATATAACTTTTTCCTCCGCGATCGGTAGTTTGCTTCCATGCATCAGCGGCATCATCTACCATTAACGCTAAAACTTTCACTCCATCTCCATGGCGCAATACATGATCGGCAATTTCAGTCGTGGGCCGTAATGCCGTTGTAAGCACGAATGTCAATTTGTTCTGCCGGATAACGTAGCTTACACGGTCCAATTGCCCCGTTTCGGGCCCGGCATAAGCAAGGCTTTGAAATCCGAACGTGGTTTTATAAAAGTGTGCAGCCTGCTTTGCATTTCCAACATAGAATTCCACGTAGTCGGTCCCATGGAGGGGTAAAAAATCCTTTGTGATGGTATTAGCCGCTGCATTAGAAGTATCAGGATTCATATGACTGCGTTAATTGTTTAGCACGAAGTTAAAAAGGAATAAAATAAAATCAAATGGCAGAACGCCACGTTACCCTGCAATATCAATAGCCAGCGTGAGCATTAACAACGAATAGTTGAGGCGCTTGTCGTTAAAAACCTTGTGAGGATAGTCGGGGATCATTGAAGAGTGAAGGTAATGGTTTTCACCAGTTTAAAGCCTGATTTCTGCCAACAATTGTAGACATTGGAAAATCCACAGATATGCTATACAAGTGCTGATCCGTATAAAGGAACACACTTCGCAAATCAAAAAGAAAAATCAGTTTGCGTTCGTGCGTCGAAAAGAAAATTCCGAACCTACTTCGTGCGAAATTTTTTCACATATTTCTGCACGATGTTTTGGTTACAACTACATTTTTAATTTTTTTTGCAACGGGTTACTGATAATGCAATATTTCGTCACAAATAGTTTGTAACAAAACAAGATTCAAATCTAAAAAAGCGGTCGCTGCATGTGTATATCTGCCGGAAATATAAAACAAAATGAACCTTTCGGTGTTGTAACAGCAATAACCACGAGGATTCTGAATATTGTGTTATTGAGTATAAACGTCATTACATTTGCGATAACTTCGCAACCTTATGAACAGTTGAGCGGCCAGATATTATTAATTCATTATTAAACAATTATTACTAATAAAACATGCAAAATAACGAGATACCTACTACGGATGCAATAGACGTAAACGATAGAACTAATCCTCATGATGGTCTGACTATGGGCGACGAAGCTAAATGCCCTTTTTTGAGTGGAGCGGACAAAGTAACTCCGGGGCGAGGCCCAATAAATCGGGATTGGTGGCCAAATCAACTAAAACTAAATGTCCTGCGCCAGCACTCAAGTTTGTCTGACCCCATGGACAAAACCTTCAACTATGCTGCTGAATTCAACAGTATGGATTTCGATGCTCTGAAAAAGGACATTTTTGAACTCATGACTACATCACAGGAATGGTGGCCAGCCGATTATGGTCATTATGGCCCTTTCTTCATACGGATGGCCTGGCATAGTGCAGGTACCTACCGAATATCCGATGGCCGTGGAGGAAGTGGTTTTGGCACCCAACGCTTCGCTCCGTTGAATAGCTGGCCCGACAATGCCAACCTCGACAAGGCACGCTTGCTACTTTGGCCAATTAAACAGAAATACGGTAAAAAAATCTCATGGGCTGACCTGATGGTGCTTGCCGGCAATTGCGCATTAGAGTCAGCTGGTTTTAAAACCTTTGGCTTTGCTGGCGGTCGTGAAGATATTTGGGAACCCGCCGAAGATATATACTGGGGTTCTGAACGTGAGTGGCTAGGCGACAAAAGATATACAGGTGATCGCCATCTTGAAAGTCCATTAGCGGCCGTTCAGATGGGATTGATTTATGTAAACCCTGAAGGCCCGAACGGCAACCCCGATCCGCTTGCTGCTGCCCGCGACATTAGGGAAACTTTCGCCAGAATGGCTATGAACGATGAAGAAACTGTTGCGTTGATTGCGGGTGGTCATACTTTAGGAAAAACTCATGGAGCCGCAGATCCGGGAACATATGTTTCATCGGAACCTGCTGGCGCAGGTATAGAGCAACAAGGCCTCGGCTGGAAAAACAGCTTCGGTACAGGCGCAGGCGCGGATACGATTACCAGCGGATTGGAAGGCGCATGGACAACAACTCCGGCGATATGGAGCCACAATTATTTTGAAAACTTGTTTGGTTTTGAGTGGGAACTAACGAAAAGTCCTGCGGGGGCACACCAGTGGAAACCTAAAGGGAATGCCGGCGAAGGCCTTGTACCAGACGCACATGATCCATCCAAAAGTCATGCACCTTTCATGCTCACCACCGACCTTTCTTTACGGGAAGATCCTGCCTACGAGAAGATTTCAAGGCGTTTTCTTGAAAATCCTTCAGAATTTAATGACGCATTCGCAAGAGCCTGGTTCAAACTAACGCACCGGGATATGGGCCCGAGGCCACGGTACCTGGGTAAAGAAGTGCCTGCAGAAATATTGATTTGGCAGGACCCACTCCCAGAAATTACCGGCGAACTAATTAGCCTGGAGGACATAACGGCATTTAAAACACAAATATTAGCCTCTGGATTGTCGATATCAGAACTGGTTTATACCGCATGGTCTTCAGCATCCACCTTCCGTGGTTCCGACAAGCGTGGCGGCGCGAAC
>JANXYS010000096.1 GCA_025355935.1 Chitinophagales bacterium
CACCATTCGGACCTAAGTATCCAACCACCTGGCCGGCATTTATATGCATATTAATGTTTCTGAGAACGTAACGGCCGTCGTACTGCTTATTCAGATTGGTCGTTTCTATTATGCTCATCCGTTTATTTTATTTAGGCTCACCACTAATTGTTTCCGGTTAGGTACAGACTACAAAGTAACCGAAAAAAAAATGTGCAAATGAGGAGCCATTTGCACAATGTTACCGTGAAAGTAATATTAGTTTTTTAAGATGGTCCTGCTGATCACGATTCGCTGTACTTCACTTGTTCCTTCATAGATCTGCGTAATTTTGGCGTCCCGCATCATGCGTTCAACATGGTACTCTTTTACAAAACCGTAGCCACCGTGAATCTGTACCGCTTCAGTTGCCGTCCACATCGCTGTTTCACTCGCAAATACTTTTGCCATAGAACTGCTAAGGGTATAATCCAGGTGCTGGTCTTTTTCCCACGCGGCCTTCAGGCAAAGCATACGTGCGCATTCAATCTTTGTGGCCATATCTGCCAGCTTAAACTGGATAATCTGGTGGTTCATAATCTCCGTACCAAATGCTTTACGTTGTTTGCTGTACTCCAGCGATCTTTCGTAAGCACCGCTCGCGATACCCAGCGCCTGGGACGCAATGCCAATGCGGCCGCCTGCTAAGGTCTTCATTGCAAATTTAAAACCGAAGCCATCATCGCCAATTCGGTTTTCTTTGGGAACATGAACGTCCGTAAACATTACCGTATGTGTATCACTACCTCTGATACCAAGCTTATTTTCTTTTGCTCCCACCTGTACGCCAGCCCAGTTTTTTTCGACTATAAACGCATTGATACCGCGGCTTCCTTTTGCAACATCGGTCTGCGCTATAACGATATAGGTGCTCGCAGTATTACCGTTTGTGATCCAGTTTTTCGTTCCGTTAAGTAGATAATGATCACCCTTATCCTCCGCCGTTGTTCGTTGAGAAGTTGCATCGCTGCCTGCTTCCGGCTCACTCAACAGAAAAGCACCAATATGTAATTCACCGTCTTTCTTCCCCTGTGCAAGTGGTTTCAAATATTTTTGTTTCTGTTCTTCTGAACCATACTCCTGTATTCCAAAACACACAAGGCTATTATTCACGCTAACGCAAACGCTCACGCTGGCATCTATCTTACTAATTTCTTCCATTGCCAAAACATAGCTCATAGTGTCTAGGCCGCTTCCACCGTATTCAGGTCTTACCATCATCCCCATAAAGCCAAGTTCCGCGAGCTTCTCAATTTGTTCTTTCGGAAATTTCTGTAGTTCATCTCTTTCAATCACGCCGGGAAGACATTCGCTGATTGCAAAATCGCGGGCCGCCTGACGGATCATCAACTGTTCTTCTGATAACTCGAAATCCATATGGTCTTTTTTTGAGGCACAAAAATAGCGAAATGAGCTGAACAAACGACCCAGGTGAAGCGGCACATTTAAGGCCCGGACAAAGGCGATAAACTTTAACTGCAAATTTTGTTTTGTGTTTCCTGCAGTAGTTTAAAACTATCTTTGCCGCTAAAATATATTTTTGGATAAAGCCCGGCAAAATATTAAAACGCAGAAGATCATTGCCATTATATCTATAGTGCTTTTTCTCGTTAAGATTTCGGCCTGGGTTGTAACCAGTTCTGTCGCAATCTTAACAGATGCCCTGGAAAGTATAGTGAATGTTGTTGCCGGCCTGATCGGGTTGTATAGTCTTACTGTTTCTGCAAAACCCCGCGATATCGATCATCCTTACGGCCATGGTAAAGTAGAGTTCATTTCTGCTGCAGTGGAAGGAACATGTATAGCCCTCGCCGGCGTGTTTGTTATTTATGAGGCGGGATTAAATTTATTCATACCCCACGATATCAAAAAACTAAATTTCGGCATCATGCTTATCGGCGGAACCGCTATTGTAAATTATGTTGCGGGGATTTTTTGTGAGCGTACCGGAAGAAAGAATAACTCTCTCGCACTTATTTCCAGTGGCAAGCACCTTAAATCTGATACATATACGACAGCCGGCATTATTGTAGGTCTAATCCTGTTATATCTGACTAAAATAAATTGGGTGGACAGCGCTGTGGCGATTTTATTTGCCCTGATTATCATTTATACGGGTGTAAAGATTGTGCGCAGTTCTATTGCCGGAATTATGGACGAAGCAGATGATAATTTGTTGAAAAATCTTGTGAATACACTGAATAAAAAACGTCGTATAAACTGGATGGATCTCCATAATGTGCGCATTATTAAGTATGGGGCAATCCTGCACCTGGATTGCCATTTGACGGTGCCATGGTATTTCAATGTACATGAAGCACATCATGAAATAGATGAACTTTCGCAACTTGTCCGGGAAGACTACGGTGAAAGTGTTGAGCTTTTTGTACATTCAGACGGATGCCTCGAATTCAGCTGCCATATCTGCCACAAGACGGACTGCCCAGTCCGAAAGCATTCATATTTACGCACGGTGGAGTGGACAGTGGAAAACATCAGGTTGAATGTAAAACATTCCATGGAAACGAAATAAATTTGACAGGTAGTCCTATTACAATTTTACGCTTAGGCACGGACCTTAAGTTACCAGATAGTTCCTTTAATCCGGGCCGATAGGTTAATGTGGAAAAAAGCGGGAATAATATTGAGCAAAAATTTGCAAATAAATTTTTGTGAATATTTCCTAGATTCACAAGATCGTTCACAACGGATCCTTTTGACCTTCAGTTCAGTGAGCGAAATAAGAACTTATAAATATGCAAATTTCGGGTTGTTTTAACTTGAAGTAAGAGTTCAAAAAATTAAAGGAAAGTGTATTTATAAGGCAAACAATTTTGCCACGCCGAAGGCTGCGCCGGCAGCCAGTGCGCCAATAAGCGTAACACGTATAGCTCCCATCATTGGGTGGATGCCCGTCATGCGACTTTTAAAGTAACCGAATATGAATAAGCAAACAAGCGTGGCAAGAACAGAATATTTTAATGCTTCAGACGAATTGCTTATAAAGAAATAGGGAGACAACGGTATAATGCCTCCGCCAATATAACTTAAGCCAATATTTAACGCCGCATTACGCGCTCTTCTTGGATCGGGTTTTTCGAGCCCAAGTTCATACTTCATCATGAAATCTATCCAGCGTTTTTTATCCTGCGCTATCTCCTCGGTAGCCTGAACCTGTACGTTTTCACTCAGGCCTATGTTTGCGAAGAATTCCTTTGTTTCTGCGATTTCTACTTCGCGTAAGTTATCGACCTCATATGCCTCGCGCTTTTCTTCGTTATAATAATGGTCCTGTTCGGTCTTCCCCGAAAGATAACCACCGAGGCCCATTGCAATACTTCCTGCTACTATTTCGGCAATACCTGCAATAACAATAATACCACTGCTTGCCACAGCGCCACTTAAGCCGGCTGCGAGGGCAAAAGGTACAGTTAGCCCATCACTCATGCCTATCACTACATCCCTTAGCATGGCTGAACTGGTTAAATGTTTTTCCTCGTGGTTTGACTGATGATTATTTACATGATCCATTAAGCGAAGATAACGTGTCTTATAATTTATATTTCGGCTTAACAAATTAATGACTTAATGCTCCAAGGCTTTTGCCGATAATACTTATACATTCATTTATTTGATCCTCGGTAATGATAAGGGGTGGGGCAAATCGTATTTTATCGC
>JANXYS010000223.1 GCA_025355935.1 Chitinophagales bacterium
CTTTTTACAACACGGATAATACAGCCGGAGAAACTGAATGGCTGAACGATCTGCGGGTAGCAATAACGGGTTCAGCGAGGATAGCGAAAGAGATTCATCTTCGTACCCGCCGCCTGGTTTCGCAGTGCAATGAATTTACCAATGTTGACTACGATTTTCTCTACGACTCAACGCAAAATCTGTTTAGCATTGGCTACAATGCTGATGAACATCGCCAGGATAATAGTTTTTACGATCTATTGGCATCTGAATGCAGGTTAACTACCTACGTTGCTGTAGCCCAGGGTAAACTTCCGCAGCAAAGCTGGTTCGCGCTGGGGCGCCAGCTTACCAATTTCGGAACTGATCCGATCCTTCTGTCATGGAGCGGGTCGATGTTCGAATACCTGATGCCGTTATTGGTTATGCCCACCTACGATAACACCCTGCTTGACCAAACTAATAAAGCCGTAATAAAAAGACAGATTGAATACTGCCGGAGCCGCAATATCCCCTGGGGTATTTCCGAATCCGGGTATAGTAACGTTGATGCTCAGCTGAATTACCAGTACCGGGCTTTTGGTGTTCCTGGCCTGGGATTTAAAAGAGGTCTTGCTACCGATCTGGTTATCGCTCCATACGCAACCATCATGGGGCTGATGGTTGCGCCTGCAGCCTCGTATGAAAATCTTCAGGTAATGAAAGAGAAAGGCTTTGAAGGAAGATATGGCTTTTATGAGGCTATCGATTATACCTCTGCCCGGCTACCAAGAAGAACTCCTTTTGCAATCATCCGGTCATTTATGGCGCATCACCAGGGTATGAGTTTTTTATCACTAAGTTTTTTATTGCATAACCAGCCCATGCAGCGAAGGTTTGAAACTAATGTGGAAGTTAAATCGGCGCTGCTGCTTTTACAGGAACGTATACCAAGGATTACCACTTTTTATTCCCCGTCGGTACATCAATCAGATGTAAGCGTTTCCGTAAGTGGCAGTGAGTCGATGAGAGTAATCAATACTCCTCATACTGCAGTGCCGGAAGTTCAATTACTTTCTAATGGACGCTATCATGTAATGCTCACGAATTCGGGCGGCGGGTATAGCAGGTGGAAAAATATTGCTCTTACCCGTTGGCGTGAGGACGGTACGATGGATAACTGGGGCAGCTTTTGTTATATTCGCGACCTCGAAAATAATAATACCTGGTCAGCGGCATTTCAACCATCGCTAAACGAGGGGGAGAATTATGAAGCTGTGTTTTCACAGGGCCGGGCCGAATTCAGGCGGCGGGATCTTTCTATCGAAACGCATACGGAAATTATTGTATCTCCCGAAGACGATGTGGAACTGCGGCGGGTTCACCTTAATAACCGATCCAGGAAAAGGCGATATATTGAAATTACAAGTTATGCGGAAGTAGTGCTTACCAGCGCGGCAGCAGATGAAGCACACCCGGCCTTCAGTAACCTTTTCGTACAAACCGAGATTAACGAATACAGGCATGCCATTATTTGTTCCCGGCGACCGCGCACTGCCGGAGAAAACAATCCATCAATGTTTCACC
Organism: Chitinophagales bacterium; assembly: GCA_025355935.1. Taxonomy (GTDB): domain Bacteria; phylum Bacteroidota; class Bacteroidia; order Chitinophagales; family Chitinophagaceae; genus Ferruginibacter. Next base: position 1,546 of record JANXYS010000223.1, read on the forward strand.
TGATGAAGGCGCACGGTGCGGAAATACAAAAGGTTACTTACGAAACCGACCGCGACAAATTCATAGGACGAGGAAACACCATCAATAAGCCCGGTTTTCTAAAGGAAGAAAATGGCCTGTCGGGAAAAAGCGGGAGCGTACTCGACCCGGTAATCTCGATCCAGTTCCGTATTTATATCGAACCTTATAAAACTGTGATAGTCGACATCGTTACTGGTGCCGCAGATAATAAAGACATCTGCAATATGCTGGTGGAACGGTACCAGGATAAACATATTGCAAACCGCGGACTTGAACTCGCATGGACACACAGCCAGGTAATTCTGCGCCAAATAAATGCCAGTGAGGCTGATGCCCAGTTATACAACAGGCTAGCCAGCTCGATCATTTTTGCAAACAGTTCACTAAGAGCAGACCCTCAAACTATTATTAAAAATCATCGTGGGCAATCTGCCTTATGGAGCTACTCTATATCAGGAGATTTACCCATCGTACTTTTACAAATCGAGGAATCTTCAAGTCTTGACCTTGTTAAAAAAATGGTGCAGGCCCATGCTTACTGGCGTTTAAAGGGATTGATAGTTGACCTTATCATCTGGAATGATGATCATGGTGGCTACCGGCAGGAATTTAATGACCGTATCCACGCCTTGGTAGTTCCCGGCGCCTCTGCAAATTTAAAAGATCAGCCTGGCGGGATCTTTATCAGGTCTACTGAACAGATTTCCAACGAAGACAGGATCCTGTTTCAAACGGTGGCTCATGTAATGATCTCAGACAAGTTAGGTACGCTGGAAGAGCAAATAAACCGGGGTGGAAGAGCAAAAAACAACATCCCGCTCTTTAGTCCTACGAAGTTTCATACGTCAGTAGATTCAGATGCCATTAATGATCTGCCACTGCCTGGCGACTTGCAATTTTTTAACGGCTACGGAGGCTTCTCTCCGGACGGGAAGGAATACATCATTAAAACTTCCGGCAATCAATTTACACCTGCTCCCTGGATCAATGTTCTTGGTAACCCGGATTTTGGAAGCATTGTAACTGAAAGCGGCCAATCGTATACCTGGGTTGATAATGCGCATGAAATCAGGCTAACACCCTGGAACAATGATCCTATAACGGATCTGAAAGGTGAGGCCTTTTATCTCCGGGATGAAGAGAGTGGCCGGTTTTGGTCGCCCTCTGCTTTACCTGCAAAAAGTAATTCTCCCTACATAACCAAACACGGCTTCGGTTACAGCAACTTCGAACACAGTGAAGATGGAATTTTTTCTTCGATGAGTATATTTGTGGCAATTGATATGCCTGTAAAATTTATTGTAGTCAAAATCAAGAATAATTCAAGCAGGCCGCGTAGGATATCTGCAACAGGCTACGTTGAATGGGTTTTAGGTGATCTCAAATCAAAAGCTCAAATGCACACCATCACGGAATTTGATGTAAAAAGTGGTGCCATATTAGCAACGAATGCTTATAGTTCCGAATTCGAAAATCGCGTCGCGTTCTTTGATGTGGACGATGTAGGTCGCACATTTACAACCGACCGGATGGAATTTATCGGGCGTAACGGCACGATGCAATACCCTGAAGCGATGAACAGGGTGCGACTTTCAGGGAAACGCGGAGCTGGGCTTGACCCTTGTGCTGCGCTACAGGTTGCGTTTGACCTTCCTGAAGATGGAGAAAAGCAAATCACTTTTAGGCTTGGCGCTGGTAAATCTTTAAGTGAAACCCTCGAAATAATTGAAAAATGCGAAGGTAACCCGGCGGCAGAAAACGCTCTGAATGCCGTTGTAAATTTTTGGACTGAAACGCTGAGTAATGTTCAGATTGAGACTCCCGATGCGGCGACGAATATCCTTACCAATGGCTGGCTGAATTATCAAACCCTTTCCTGTAGAATATGGGCCCGCAGTGGGTTCTATCAATCAGGTGGTGCTTTTGGCTTCCGCGATCAGCTGCAAGATGTGCTTTCACTGCTTCATACCAAATCAGGACTTGTAAAAGAACAGATTTTGTTGTGCGCCTCCCGTCAGTTTATTGAAGGTGATGTTCAGCATTGGTGGCACCCTCCAAAAGGCCGCGGCGTAAGAACAACCTGTTCGGACGACTATCTCTGGCTTCCATTTGTAACCTCAAAATATGTCTTATCAACCGGCGATAACGCAATCCTCGAAGAGCAGATCAATTATCTGGAGGGGCGTTTATTGAATGCTGGCGAAGAGTCGTATTATGATTTACCCATCAGGTCTGAAAAACGCGAAACGCTTTACCAGCATTGTGTAAGGGCAATTGAACGCGGCCTGAAATTCGGGGAGCATGGGCTGCCCTTTATCGGATCGGGAGACTGGAATGACGGAATGGATAAAGTAGGGGAGCATGGTAGAGGCGAAAGTGTTTGGCTGGCATTTTTCTTATACGAAATATTGATCCTTTTTGCAGAAACAGCAAAACTTAAACAGGATAGCCGTGTTACTGATTTATGCCTTACAAGTGCTGCAACCCTGAAAGCCAGCATAAATAAGAATGCCTGGGACGGAGATTGGTTCCGCAGGGCGTATTTCGACGATGGCACCCCTCTTGGCAGTAAAGCCAATGAAGAATGTAAGATTGATTCTATTGCCCAAAGCTGGTCTGTGCTATCTGGTGCGGGTGAGCCCCAGCGTTCGAAAGTGGCTATGGATTCAGCCGACAAATTTTTGGTAAGAAAAGAAGACGGATTAATCCAGTTGTTTGATCCGCCGTTTGACAAATCAGCTCTAAACCCTGGTTACATTAAAGGATATGTTCCGGGCGTCAGGGAAAATGGTGGGCAATATACCCACGCTGCTATCTGGCTTATTATGGGGTTTGCGGCGCTTGGAGATCGCAAGCGTACCTGGACTTTATTGCAGATGATCAACCCGCTAAACAGGTCGATGAATGCGGAGAAAATTAAAATCTACCGATCGGAACCTTATGTAGTTGCCGCAGATGTATATGCCGAGCCATCGCACAAGGGCAGGGGCGGATGGACATGGTATACCGGTTCAGCAGGTTGGATGTACCAGTTGATTATAGAATCGTTCATCGGGTTGAAACGTACTGGAAACATACTGAGTTTCCACCCATGCGTACCCGAAGAATGGGGCAACATAAAACTCTCCTACAAATTTATGGATACCAGATATGAAATTACTATCACTGCGCTGGCAGAGGGTGACCCCGCTGCTCAAGGGCGTAAGACTGTTGTAATGGAAAATACTGGCGGGATGGTTTCGCTTACGGTGTAGTAGGACCAGTTCCGCTAGGTGTAATCTGAAATTTTCAGTTACTCAATACAACTTCTTATCAACTCAACGAATTAAAAAGCGAGCGAGAAAAGGAATTGTTTAAAAATTGCTGTGTCGAAAGATTTTCGCTGATAACCGCTAAAAACGCTTTTACAGAAAATACGTATGTAATGTTCTTGATAGCTGGGAATACAAGGAATTTTCGCTAGCCGTAACCGGGTGGCCTGGCGAGTAGGTCACACTGTTATCCTGACAATAGGCCTTCAGACCTTTGAAACTTGTTAGCCTGAACAAAGTGCATAGCCAACGCTATCGATGCAGCAGACGAAAACTTTCTTGCAACACTCACGTTATATGTTGCATCGTAGCGAAAGGTAAAGTGGTTAAATTTTTGTAATGACCCCTGTCACAAGCAAGGGAGTTTTTAGTTCTCTGTTCTATAAACTGTATACGAACTAAACCTCTTTTGTATTAATTTTATCTTAAGTTAAATTCCAAAAATGAAATGTATTCAAATTATTAATGTGAGGGGTACTAGGATGTTATTCCTTTGCCTGCTGATATCCTCCTTTTGTTTCGCCCAGAAAGATTCAATGGTCGACAACGGTTATTACATCACCTATCCCAACAAGGCCGTGGTACGTGCATTTGCTTCTCAAAAGTTTGCCCCACTTAATATATCTGCTAAAAATAATAATGATCTTTATTACCGATCAAATTCAAAATTAGGTGTTGGGTTAGGCGCTACCTATCACAGCCTCACCTTAAATCTGGGCTATGGCTTTGGTTTTCTCAACAGGGATAAGGGTAAAGGGGAGACCAAAGGATTGGACCTGCAAATACATATTTATCCGAAGAAATGGGCAATTGACTTGCTTGGGGTATACCTTAAAGGTTACTATTTAGATCCGGGCGATAACAATGGTCTTGGCCTGTCAGATTATTACCAACGTCCGGACCTGAGGAGGGGACTTACTGGTATTTCTGTATTTCGTGTTCCTAATGCGGGCAAATTTTCTTATAAGGCATCAATTGTTCATAGCGAATGGCAGACTAAATCTGCTGGTTCGCTACTTTACGGGGGCGAAGCTTACTATGGTGTAGTTAAAGCGGATAGTGCACTTGTGCCTGGTGGGGTCAGTAATGATTTTGACCAGGCCGGTATCAAAACTTTTCATTTTTTTAATGTCGGTCCCGGTATCGGTTATGCCTATACATTCGTAATAGACGGACATTTTTTCATCAGTGCTTCAGCTATTGCAAGTGCGCATTTAAATTTTGTATCAGAACAGAAAACATCTGATAAGCAAACTAAGGTAAGCTTGACACCAGGAGCTGTTTATAAAGCGGGGATAGGCTATAACAGCAGTACCTGGAGCGTGAGTGCGAACATCCTGGGAAACGCTTTGTTTTCGGGCAGTGCGGCTTCACCTAACAACTATTACCTGCCAACGGGTAACTACAGGTTTACGGTGGCAAAAAAGATTGATATAAAGAGAGGTGCAAAGAAATGATGTATTATAAATGCCGTTTTCATCCCTTCGGCGTAATGCGACCTAGCAAATTCATGAAAGTATTTATTGAATTGTTTAACTGCAACTGAGCTAGTGGTTGCTTAATTCTATGCCTGGTAGAAAAAGCAGCGAGCAAGTATGAGTTCACTCAAATAATAGGAACAGCAGCCTTTAAGCGTGGTAGGGGAGAGCCTTCAGCTCGATTCAGAAATGTGAATGGGGAACCTAAAGGAGCGATTAGTACCGTAGCCCGCTTAAAAAAATATAAAATTCCTCACTTCTTCCTTTCCGGATATTTTATTAGTCACTGCAACGCTTTAGTTCGAATCCTAAAAGTGCAGATCGACTCAATTTATCCATCCCGCGCCGCCTCCGCTTTCACACATGCGGTAGATTAGGACAAGTAAGCTGGTAAAAAAAATGGTCCCTCCGTAGAAACGGAGCGACCTTTTCGATTGCTTGCCATATGAAAAAAGTTAACAGTAATTTGTTACTGCGATATTATTTTATTTATCTTGCGACCCGTATCTGACGATACCACGACCTTTTCGATTCTCTTGCTAGTTCGGTTGCATGCCATATTTTTACTTCCCTCGTTCTAAAACGAATCTACGATCGTTTTATTTTACTTATTTATCAACATTTATCGCATTTTATTACGATTAGATTACTTATTTTAACGCTAAGTCAATACTGCTGGTAGTTTCAGACCATATTTTATATTATGGCCAAGTTTTTCACCCATCTCTAAGTACATCAGATACCTAATCCTATTGCCTTCAAGCAGATTGCCTCAATGCACGGATAGCTCCAAAATATTTTCAACTTTCACGAACATCCTTCATAAGCCAATTAAATGTTGAAAAGCTGCGGTATATAATTTCGCGAGGCTCGACCAATGTAGGTTTAATGAATAAAAGATGCGTATTGCAACAAGGTTAGTAAACACAGGCAGGCTAAAAAAAAATTGGTCCCTCCGTAGAAACGGAGCGACCTTTTCGATTGCTTGCCATATGAAAAAAGTTGACAGTAATTTGTTACTGTAATTATATTTGTGTTATCTTGTTGCCCGTATTCGCAGATACTACGACCTTTTCGATTGCCTTGCTTATTCGGTTGCTTGCTGTTTGAATCTTTTCTTTGCCTCGTTTCTATCTTAAAACAAATGTACGTCGGAACATATCCGTATTTTTTACAACTTTTTGGTTGTTTTATTATCTTTAAAGTTGACCAATACTCCCAAAGTGCTGCCGGTACTGTGTTACACTTACTATTCTCTATTACACCCAACACCTAATTCCCCGAATGTTATGTAATTGTTACACATTACATATAATGTACTGTTTCGCAAAAAACAAAGCTGTTGACCTGTGTAAGATAT
>JANXYS010000235.1 GCA_025355935.1 Chitinophagales bacterium
GCAAGCAAAAAATATAAAAAACATTCAACGAAGCTGAATCACAAACGGTAGATTCTAATTCAATGCATTGTCTTTTTATCATTACGGGGAAAACAATTGGGAGATAAAGGTTAATATGTTCTGCGGGTTCCCTATCTGAAAACATTAAGTCCCTAAAAGGAACTGGGGGCATGGGTTTTCGATATAGTTGCAAGTGATATTGAATGAAACCAAACGGCGGCGAGCGTATATGTTTTTGCGTTAGAACAGGTAATTAGATTCGTTCCATCAAAGAGTATATCCTATTTGAAAAAATGATATGATTTACAAATGCCGACGCTACCAACGAACATCTGCTGACTAGTCCTAGAAAAGGTTGACTGGTTTATAAATGTTGAAGTAAAGGTATAAAATTACAAGAACCTCCAAAGTTCTTGTAATTTTTTTTAGTCCATTTTCTAATTTTTAGCTTGGTCTGGCTATGCATTTGTATCGGGGTAAGCATCTGGCAGCTCAAGTGTGGCCGTTTGTTGTTATAACACAATATGGCCTGATCTGTTTGTTTCTTTGCCTCATCAAAATTTGACATTACATCATCCAGCAAAAACTCGTCTTTCAGTATTCCATTAACTCTTTCCGCAATAGCATTATCGTAAGGATTGCCGTCCTGGGTCATACTTATTCCAATTTCATTTTGTTCCAGCAGGCCAACATAACCGGTACTACAATATTGGAGACCTCTGTCTGAATGATGAATAATTTTAGTTTTATACACTCGTTTGCCAAGCGCCATTTGCAATGCCTTAATACTTGCTGTCGCAGCTAAAGTATCGCTTAGGCAATAGCCCATGATTTGTTTCGAATAGGCATCTGTAACTAAATGCAGATATATAAAACCTTTTTCAATGGATAAATAAGTAATGTCTGCTACCCATAGTTGTTCAGGATGAGTAATACTTAAACCTTTTATAAGGTCAGGATACTTACGCATCCAATGGTTAGAGTTTGTGGTCTTAGTATATCGCCTCTTTTTGCCTACCAGCAGGCATTCTTGTCTTAACAGATCAAAAAGTTTGTCACGACCCATCGATATATTTTCTTGTTTAAATTCTTCTTGTAATAGATGATAAAGCTTTCGGGTTCCAAGCCTTGGCAGATGCCGGCGGATGGATAATACCTTCTGCTTTACCGTATTCCGATAGCAACGCTTCCCCTGTTGATTGGTTTTTGATTTATAGTAGGCTTGCTTACTATAGCCAAGCTGCCGGCACACAGCCGTAACGCTTATTTGTCCTTCTGTTGCCAATTCTCGGACAACCTGGCTTCGATTTTTTTTATGATATCTGTATTTAGTTCACGGTTGGTAACCTCGATAAGTTTATCATAAACTTGAAGCCTTAATTCAACAGCCTTGAGTTTGGCTTCGAGCGCTCTAATTTTTTGCTTCTGGAGATCTTTCATTGATCGGTCGATAACTTGTTTTTGGGGATACACAAATTTACCATATTTGCGGCACCATTTGAGTATCTGGCAATTACCTTTTAATCCATACTTTTCCTGAAGCTGGCGTTTAGAACAGTTCCCCTGCTCAAATTCGCAGACAACCTGCTTTTTAAATGACTCACTGAAACATTTCTGGGGGCTGGCTCCTTTGAGCCGAATCTGTAACTGATCCATATTTGTCGATTTTGTAGTCAACTTTTTTCAGGACAAGACAACGGTTCAAAATAGGCGCAACAGTTGCTTTGTTACCGGATCCTCTCATCAAAAGCATCAATGAAGATGATTTTGTCTTGTGAAAAACTCACTGCTATATCCTTTCCTATTTCCAAAGTGTCCGCCGGAGGCCGCCTGGCAATGATCGATTGTTCTCCCATGGAAAGATAAACCAATTGCTCATTACCCATGTTTTCGTAAGCAGTAACTCTGAACCTACAATCGCCCGGAATTGCAGGGTCATCAGGTACAAAAATATCTTCAGGTCGTATACCTATTTGAATTTCCTTTCCTATATACTTCTGCAGGGCAATAGAAATTTCCAGACCCAAGTCAATTCTCCATTTTTCAGGTGTATGCATAAAGTAATAATTGCCATCCAGCTCAATTGTACCATTAAGAAAATTCATCGCCGGTGAACCAATGAAACCTGCAACAAATTTATTTGCCGGGTTATTGTATAAATGAAGAGGTGTATCAACCTGCATAAGTTTTCCTTTGTTTAATACAGCAATGCGATGTCCCAGGGTCATGGCTTCTGTTTGATCATGCGTAACATAAATCATGGTAGCGTCAATTTTGCGATGCAGCTTTTGCAATTCTATACGCATTTGGCTTCGTAGCTTCGCGTCCAGGTTACTTAAGGGTTCATCAAACAGAAAAACTTTAGGCCTCCGGATAATGGCTCTTCCAATGGCAACACGTTGCCGCTGGCCACCTGATAATGTTTTTGGCTTCCGGTATAGTTCATCTTCAATTTCCAGCAACTGCGCTGTCTGCATCACGCGCTGCTTAATTTCTGTTTTGCTGAAATGTTTAAGCTTTAATCCAAATGCCATGTTATCATACACTGTCATGTGCGGATACAATGCGTAGTTTTGAAAAACCATAGCAATATCCCGGTCGCGTGGGCTGAGTTCATTCATTCGCTTACCGTCAATGGATAAAGTTCCCTCGCTGATATCTTCCAATCCAGCAACCATTCGTAATAAAGTAGATTTGCCGCAGCCTGAAGGACCTACTAACACCATGAATTCTTTATCCTCTACAGTAAGAGAAATGTCATCCACTGCTTTTTTTCTACCCCTTTCTTTATCGACATCATCATAAATTTTAGAGATGTTCTTAAAACTGACTTCCGCCATAAGGTTTATTTTTAAATGAATTGGAAAAGTATTCTTTTGCTATTCTGGTAATACGGCAGGCAAGATCCAATTCTCCTGAAGCTAAGATAAAATCATCCTCGTGCGCTGCAATACCGGTGGTAAAAACTATATCATTTAAATAAATCTGCCAGCCAATTGACTTGGTAAGCGCGGGAGATGCTTCCAGCAGCGGTGTGTTATCTTCGAGATGTAATATTATTGAAGGATCATCTTTATCCAGTAATGCCCAGAACGTACGGTAGATGCCGACAGCAGATTTATTTTCTACACCGTGATACAACAGTAACCATCCATCTAAAGTCAGGATGGGTGGTGTTCCCCCACCAATTTTCACATTGGATACGGACGATCGGCGAGCTCTTAATAAAGCAGTATCAGCGGGTTTCCAATGCAAAAGATCAGGTGAAGATGCCAGATGTATGGCTGCGCCTGGATGGTATATTGAACTGGGAGAAGAAGCAAAATAACATTCCCCTAATGGTCTTGTCAAGGCATAAAAATTTTCTTTTACTTTCCCTTCAAACAGTAGCATATCTTTATTCTGATGATCAAGCACTACCCCTTCGCAGGTATAGTTAAGTCCGTCATCAGCAACATACAACATAGTAGAGTGACGCTCAGAACTTACACAGCAGACCGTCATGTAGTATTTACCGTTAATAAACGAAATTCGTGGATCTTCAATGCCATACTCCTGGCTGGTAAACCGGGGCGAAATTATTTTATCGTAGTGAACCTGTTTTACGGTATCTCCTGCTTCGTTAAGTTCCACCGGTAACAGCCACGAGAGTGAGGTAAGCGCATATACTGGGAAGCCATAATAATTGATCCTGAATTTCCTTGGGTCATCCATGGTTACTTCCTGCAAGGGCCAGGTATCGGTAACATACCTGTCAGCAGGATCCCATCTGATACAATGAACGTTGCCTCCTACGACCGCTTTTGATAAAGCTTCTGCAACCCTTATCATAATTAATAAGTTTCCGTTAGGAAGCCGGCACAACCCCGGATTGAAGGCACCCAGAACATAGGTACCTTGCTTTATTCCATTTCGCAAAGGCGAATATGAGAGGTCAACATCAGCAGGTGAAAAGATGAGTTGATCATGTTTGATCAGGGGTGCCATTACTTTTTATATTTATTAAAAGCGATTTTCACATCCGGATAATTTTCTATCATCTCCATAGTAAGTAAGGCCTCAATAGTAGATTCTGCACCAGCGTTCATATTAACGCTGGTTGATGACTGTATCCCATCGTAACCTCGTCCGGTGCTTACAGAATACATATTTGTATTAGCATTATTAGCACCTAAAAACCATGCTGCAATATGTCCCGCAAGGTCTGCGTATTTTGCCTGGTTAGTCAGGCGGTACGCTTCCACAGCTGCGGAAACCATTGGACGTACGCCGTACGCAATCTGCTCATATGTTTGTTCACTTACAAGATTAACCACGGTACCATTACCCGCAACTACAAAGGAAGATTTCATTCCGTTCTGTAATAACCATGGATAAAAGTAATCTACACTGGCCATGCCCTTAGCGTTATATCCGGCATCACCTAAAAAAGTGCCAGCCTTCATCAATGCATACGCCTGGTCACATCCGTAAGCATGCCAGGTATTCTCCCAACTTAAAATGCCCGCATAAGGGAAATGCGTAGCATCACCCAGCTGCATCAATACAATTCCATCAGCAAGTTTTTTTATATAGGCAGTTAAAACGGCGTCATTCTTTGATATTGGAATCAATCCCAAGATAAGTATAGCAGCCTGGTCGGTGCCACTCCCTGCTGGCAACCATTGAGGCACATCAATTCCATTTACCGTCTTAGTTGTCCGGGGAATAGGAGCAAGATCTGTTTTTATTGTAGTTACAAGCCTGCCTATAGCAGCATCCATTCTGTCTGCTAACTGTATATTTTTTACCCGGACGATGGGGCTCGCTTCAGAAAGCGTATATAGTGCACGCCACGACCACCAATTAGCGTTGTTGATGCTAGTACCGCCATTTGTGTTGATAGTAAAATCCGGGAATAGAAAATTATAAAAATAGCCGTTAGCAGATTGCATTTCGAGAATAAATTTTATAAGATTGAATGTTCTATTCTGCACAGCAGTATCCGATGAGAATTTTGCACTTCTTAGGTAAACCTGTGTTGCCCTTGCAACATCATCAACGCAGGTAAAACCCTCCCCGGTGGCGCCCACATTGTGATAATCCGGCGCTTCTGAGTATATAAATACACCCCCGGCTTTTGTTCCTGTTGAAAAAGTAATTGGAGTATATAAAAGATCCAGATGGGTAGTATTAACCAAGGATACCGCTACTGCGGGTGGATTGGTACCAGAACCTGATTGCTTTTTACAGGTCACCGCCATACAACTCATGGCACCTAAGCAAAGCGCTAATTGAAATTTCTTTTTCATGATAAAGATTTTAAGTTTTTCATTTCGTCAATCAGTTCCTGTATCCCTACAGTGGCAAAACCGGTGGCAGAGTCAGAAACTGCATAAGGAATTAGTAAGGCATCTTCATGCTGCAGGAAACCACAGGTGTATACAACATTCGGTACATACCCTTCCCGCTCAGATTCATCCGCCCGGATCAAAGGCCTATTTAATCTTCCGATAATTTTTGTAGGATCGGCAAGATCGAGCAATATGGCGCTAATAACATAAGTACGCATAGCACCTACACCATGCGTTAAAAGAAGCCATCCGCTGTCAGTTTTTATAGGGGAACCGCAATTACCCAACTGGACAAATTCCCATAAGTATGCCGGCTCCATCAAAACCTGAAAGTCTTCCCAGCAATACAAATCATGTGAAAACATAATGTTTATCTTTTCTCCACCCTGCCTGCTTATCATCACATACTTCCCATTAACTTTTTCCGGAAATAATGCCATCCCTTTGTCTGAAACGGCCGCGCCATAGAGCGTGCGTATTTTGAAAACGTCGAAATCATTTGTTTCAATCAGCTGGGTTTTTATTGCCTTGCCATCATAAGCAGTATATGTTCCGTAATAACAGGAATGCCGTTCGTCGGTGAATTTTACAAAGCGCACATCTTCCATCCCCATACGTTCTGCTTTTGCGTTTGGGAAAATAACTTTTTCTCCGATAGGTAAATGTGATGATGAATGCAGTTCATAATTTGTATCAAAGATTTCTTCCAATGGCTTCATTGAAATAATTTCGGATGCCTCTTGTGAATACATATTTCTTACAATAGCAATTGCTTCGGATGCAGTGAAACTATCCGGCAGAGCTTTGAGGACTTCCATTTTAAATCCCGGGAAAAAGGCGACACGACTTTTTACAAATTCCTTGCTGTAAGATGCAGCTTCATTTTTTTGGAGACTTGTAAAATAAGCTGGGTTTGC
>JANXYS010000239.1 GCA_025355935.1 Chitinophagales bacterium
GTTGGCCGTACTTTTTGTAGGGCTTTCGGGCTGGGTGTATTATGGATTCCTGAAAATGGATTGGATAATTATTATATCCAACATGTTTTCGCTTGTCATAAACATTTTAATTGTGATCTTTTCTATAAAATATAAAAAAGCACCCGAAAAAGCATGAAATCATATCGTACACAGAAGCTATTTTTTGCCCACTATCACCGCATAAATTACATACAACCATCCAAGGATACCGTGAATAATAGCCCATAATATGGATTTGTTCCTCGACCATGATATTACTACAGCGATGATTGTTCCAAGACCGAGACCTGGTGCAATATACACTGGCCGGGCGTAGCCGTTTGCATCAACCGTGTTGGTTGCACATGATACCAGAAAGACACTGATTATTGCAATTGCAGGTAAAAGTTTTCTGATCATTAATTAAATTTTAGATTTAAAGTTATGAATTATCAATGTTGTTTAATAAAAAAATGCAGCTCACCCGTAATTGCTCTTCCGAGCAATTTCGGCATTAAAATATTTGCTTTATACTTAAATGAAATTTATGAAAGACGAAATGGAATTTGTACCCGTGAATACCGAGGGAAAACCTTTAGATCTTGAATCAAAGATTGAAGAGAAGAGCCTTGATGAGGCTTCAGATACTTACAAAAGAGCTTGCAAAAGATTGCAAAATCCAAGGATTTGGCATGAAATTGCAGGAAACTTCAGTGCAAAATTTGAATTGATAAACGAAAATAATGTTGACCCTCACCGTTTAGTTCAATTAAACGATCATCTGAGGATAGATATCCCCGGACCAGGGCTCCAGGCGGGTGATGGATTTGATTGGGTTAAAGTAACAAAAATTGCCGGGGATATTGTACCCGGCGAAGATGAAAGCTTTGGCATTGAATTAAGGGCGTCATCAAATCCAACCGGCGATAGCCAGCAGACAGCACATTTCTTTACCGGGGAAGCTACCTCGTCATTTATTATTTCAAGAAAAGGTACAACCATTACAGTCCGTTATGCCGGTCGGAATGAAATGCCTAATACAGAAGATATTAAAGTTGCAGATAAGATTCGTAATACGTTGGTTGCTAGCGGCGCAATGGTTGGTATATCTAATATTCAGTGGAAGGCGCTCATCGACGGTTTACCAAAAGTAGAAATTGGTGGCTAACCGTTGAAAGTCTGCCCGTATCAATTTCTTATAAGCCCTGATTGCTGTTATCTTTGCGATAATGGCACAAAAGAAATTGCTTCGTTTCGCGCAGATAAAAACATTTCCAAACGTTATCGAAGCACCCGCGAAAATGAGCGGACAGTGGGATCTCTTTTTTGAAAACAAAAACCCCGTTGTATTGGAACTTGCATGTGGTCGCGGAGAATATACCGTTGGACTGGCAGCCATGTACCAATATAAAAATTTTGTTGGAGTTGATATTAAAGGCAACAGGATGTATATTGGTGCCAAAAGGGGCCTTGATAATAAGCTTCGCAATGCAGCTTTCTTAAGAACGCAAATTGAAAATCTCCCCGAGTATTTCAGGCAAGGTGAAGTTGAAGAAATTTGGATTACTTTTCCAGATCCGCAACTGCGTACTTCGAAGGCAAAAAAACGCCTAACACATCCAAGATTTTTACGTCAATATCAACAGGTACTTAAACCGGGTGGGCACATCCACCTAAAAACTGATTCGCCGGACTTATACCATTTTACAAGACGAGTTATTGAGCTTTATGGTCTCCAATTTCTAGATGGGTGCGAAGATGTTTATAATAATAATCCTATTCCCGAACTCAAAATCCGAACCCATTATGAAGGCCTTGATATTGCGGGAAGCACAAAGATCTACTACCTTCAGTTTAGCCTTCCGGAGATTATTCCCATGCTGGATGAAATCTTACAAGAGGAATTAAAAAAGACGGAGAATATTTTGATTTCATAACATATTTATGACGGTAAAATCAACTAAGAAAATTAAAGAAACAGCCCGTATTTCGGGGGATGTTAAAGAATATACCTTTTTTGAAGATGTGTATGGAGTTGTGAGGCAAATCCCAAAAGGTCGTGTAACCTCTTATGGCGCTATCGCTGCTTATCTGGGTACCAAATTAAGTGCTAGAATGGTGGGCTGGGCTTTGAATGCCGCGCACCACGCTACGCCGGGAGTTCCGGCCCAGCGTGTGGTTAACCGCAATGGAATGCTAACGGGAAAATATCATTTTAAAGATGAAAAAGAAATGGAGAATTTACTCGCAAGGGACGGTGTTTCTGTAAGTGAGGAGAGGATAGTAAATTTTGAAAGTATATTCTGGGACCCCTCAATTGAATTAGCTTTATAAAACAACGAACAGATTATGAGCGACAGCATTGTCGAAGGAAAAATTTCCTTCATAAACCATGAGAAGAAATATGCTATCATAGAGTACAAGAATGCCGGCAAGCTCAAAAATGTCAACGGAAGCATTGACGAAAAAGTTCAACGCCAGTTGAAGGAAAAAGGATTAATAAAAAAAATCCATCATTTTTTAACAGGAGATGTGGTAAATTTTAAAATAAAGTTGAGTGAACGTGGCGAACGGATGGTCGCCACAGAAATTGAATACAAATACAATACGGCACTTGACGTATTAATCGACAAAAGTCGCACGAACAACAGGTTTTTGGGTTACCTGAAGATGGTGGATGATAAATATTTTGTAAAGGAGATTGAAAGCTATTTGTTTTTTCCTGTACCTTTTTCGCCCTGGCAGATACCTCCAACCGAAAAAGAACTTAATGAACAGGTAAGCTTTGCCCTGGAAAATACTGATAAGAAAGACAAAATCATTGCCTCCCTATTTAACAACTCTTATCTTCCGGAATTTACAGCTGCAGTTAAATTTTCTAAAAATAAAGAGATTATTGAAGCAACCGTTTATAAGGTTACTTCACATGGGATTTACCTGAATATCATTGGGGAAAAGATGCAGGGAAAAATACCAGCAGAAGATGCGGATGTTACGGTAGGCGATAAAATCAAAATTAGAATTGTTCACCTCAGCAAAACGCGGATCGTAGTTGAACGCGTTTAATATTTTTGCCCTCTCCGGGCTTAATAATAGGGCTGAATAAGCAAGTATACCACTACACCGCTAACTGCTACATAGAACCATACAGGCCACGTGATGCGAGCCAGCCTTTTATGTCGGGTGTACTCTCCCGTGAGGGCACGATAAGCGGTAAATAATATGAATGGGAGGATGATTCCTGCTAACGGAATATGGGTTAGTAATATCACGTAATAAACTATGCGCATAGACCCAGCGCCCGTTTTTTCAGCTTCCGATAAAATACCGTCCTGGTTAAGATCGCCAAATTTAGTCGCATCTGTGAACAGGTGATGAGCAATATAACTTAAAAGAAAAAGTACAGACAAAACGATTGCAGACAGCATTAGTTTTTTATGCAGCTCATATTTCTGCTTCCTCACGGCCCATAATGCCGCAATAAGTGTGATCGCGACCAGCGTGTTTAATATAGCATTCGCCAGCGAAAACAAGTGAACATCAAATGGAAGATTTACAGCCACTTTAACCTTTGCTAAAACAGTGACAGCAATAAACACGACAAGGGAGACCGCGATGATAAGTATGTTTGCAATCCTGTCGTTACGTTGAATGGTCGGCTGGAGCATGTCAGTATTGTCGTTTTTTATTAAGCAGGGCAGTAATGAATATAACAAAGCCGATTCCTAAAAATATAAGCGGAAGTATCGGTATAAATTCGCGGAAGATCGACGGACTTTTTTTATCGCGCTCCAGCATCAGCGTTGGTATGTCTCTGGCGAGCTGCGCAAGTCGCACTGTATCAAATCCATTATAAAATCCGCGGATTATATGATTGCTATCTAGTAAGAAAAAATTTTCAGTATGAATGAAGGCAGTATCAATACCCGGATCTGCAACGTTTGCCTTTATTTCTTTGATGGCAAAATCGTAGATCTGCTTTTTATCGCCGGTAACAAACCACCAGGTATCGTGATTAACATTAAAACGATCAGCAAATTTCCGAAGTCTCGGTACGCTGTCGTTTTCCGGATCGATGCTCACCGAAATGAACTGAACAATACTATCATTGCTTTTAAAGGAATTCTGTAATTTTTTCATGTTTCTTGCCAGGCCGGGACAGATAGTCGGGCATCGGCTGAAGAAAAAGTCAAGCACTATTATTTTGCCCCTGAGATCGTCGATGGAAACTTTTTGACCAAGCTGGTTGATAAAGGGTATACCTTTTACCTGGTGCCATACAGTGTCTGTCTTAGCCTTGCCACCGCCTTTATCTACAACTTCATCATAAAAATAATGTGGTGGGATATGCACGGCGTCCTTACTGTAGAATTTTACTATATAGTAGCCACATAAGGGCATTAGCATCGCAAGGACTATCGCAAGAAAGGCAGTTTTTTTCATGTTACTTGCCGTTCAGGCAATAAGGTTCTAAAATTTAAAGTTTAAACGCCAATACATTTTCCAAGCTTTCTATGTTGGCGCTTTTATATTTACAGGTACATCAAACGACAAAGGTCGGCCATTAGAGGGATGACATCAAAAGTAATAAGCAAATCATCCCTTCTTTCATTCCAAATAAAAACCACCGGATACAAAGAGACGGTGGTTTCATTTTAATTATATCCCAGGCTTACGGTCTCTCCCCTTTTTCCATTGCAGCCGGTTGAACTTTTTCAGTTTTGTATTTTTTACTTCCTCCGTTGGTATTTCGTAAATCCTTCCAACTTGCCCCGTCCCATAAAAAGGCAATTAGAAACCAAACAAACAAAAATAAGGGCACCATTATAGTCATAATAAAGTTCCTCACCTCGCTGCCGAGGTGCATAAACACAGACACTATATAATATGCCTTGGCCAGCGTTAAAATACAAACCATTCCTTTGAAACCGAGCACAAGCGAGGCATTTGGGTGTTCTCCTTTGTGAATATTATAGATCACCAGGCCAATAATTAACTCCACGGCAGTCAGGGCAGAAAGAAGCCAGAATGTTTTCCAAATATGTTTTGTTGATCCGGCGTGCTCCGGCGAAAAAGTTATTTCCGGTGAGATTGTATGCTGACTCATAAATAAGTGTGAGTTTAAAATAAGTTAAGATAATAGAGATTAGATCAGATAAAAGCAAAGGAATACAAATACCCAAACGAGATCTACAAAATGCCAGTACAATCCGGCTTTTTCGATCATTTCATAATGGCCACGCTGGTCAAAATGACCAAGTTTAGTTTTAGTGTACATAATAATGTTTATTACGACGCCACTAAACACGTGGAAACCATGGAAGCCGGTAATTCCGAAAAAATAACTTCCGAAGGCAGGTCGGCCGACATTACTCACGTGTAAGCCGGCAGCCTGGATATTATTAATTAATTCAGCATTGGACAGTCCCGAATTATCGTGATGTTCTGCAACA
>JANXYS010000263.1 GCA_025355935.1 Chitinophagales bacterium
TTTTTTAAGAAGGAATTGATACCGATTAGAAAGGGACGAACTTTTGAAAGGATAAGGAAGAACCCTCACTCAAAAAGTAAGTATAAAACGTTTACAAACTTCAAACCGGCATATTGATTCCTTAACTTAATGACATTGCCCTTTAGGGACTTAATATTGGTAGATCGAAACGATCACTCTCGAGATCTGGAGTCCCTTTAGGAACGAAATATTGGTTCCGTAGTGTAAGATAAAGGAGATGCGCCTCTACCTCGTTTCAGAGCTTCGATAAATGTTTTTATATTTTTTGCACGCCCAAAAAAATACAACACAAAGGGCGCCCCTGGCTGATATACAGCCAACCCGGCGTGTCAGCTTTGACCGACAAACGTTCGTTAGTGCCGCTGGCATTATAAATCAGAGTAGTTTCTTACTTGCAATATATCCAGGGCGAATCCATTTATAAATAAGAAATCTTTATGAAATCTCTTAAGGATAAGCTATCTCCATAACTTGGGAATTACCGCTGCGATAGCGAAACAGTTAAATAATTCTTATCAGTTTTGAAGTAATAGCGAAAGATGTCCGGCTAGTTGATAAACTTAAAGTCTGCAATCTAAATTCTGTACTTGTCTTTAATATACTTGCAGATGTCCGCCTTTACTGGCCCTGCAGATCTCACTGACTCCATCACCTGTTGGTGCGTGAGCACAGGAAACTTTTCGTGTATAAAATCTCTGGCTTCACCTTCAACGCGATAATTCGACTCTGACCACTTAACATCATCTTCATTGGTTTTGCTTTCCGACATAAAAGTGTCTTTCGATAAATAATGCAAATGATATACCAATTCCCTCCAGGAATCTATCCGTTGATTAAAAGATCAATGCTAATTCGATCGGATTAATCTACAATTGTTGGTTGAAATACTTTAACTCTTCTTACTGCAAGTCACTGAGTCGATTTCCCGTTATTCCTAAGAATCCTCATGCCCAGATTTGCTTATTAAGTTTTATGCAAGCTAGCTTTTCTCTACTGTGCAGTTTGATAAAATCTTCAGATTCGGGTTTAACAGCCTGGCAATTACAAACCAGCGTCGATCAAACTTTTTTTCTTTCTATTTCAAATTCTAAAATAAAAATTGTTTCTTTAGATTGAATAGCCGCACGTAACCCTGCTACTGCAGAATTGTTGCCGCCCAAGCATACAACCAAACAGAATTATGAGGAAAAGTGAAAATAAGGAAACTGAAAACCTTGGCTTCCTGAATATAGTGATAATTGTTTTATCCATCTATGTGCTCATTGCCCTAATGTTCGACACTTTCCTGAAACTGCCGGTTGAAATATCAAAAATGCTGGCTCTGATTGATGATGTTATCTGTGTAATATTCCTTTATGATTTTGTCTACAGGTTTTACAAAGCTGAAAACAAGTTAAGTTTTATGAAGTGGGGATGGATTGACCTGGTATCGAGCATTCCAACGCTGGAGTTTATGAGAGCGGGCAGGGCACTTAGATTGATAAGATTATTACGAATATTGCGGGCATTTCGCTCTACTAAACATTTGGTTCACCACATCTTCAGAAGCCGAATACAAGGCGCCTTAACGATGGCCGGCCTTATTGCCATTTTGATGGTTATATTTTCATCTATAGCGATTTTACAGGTAGAGCATGACCCAAAAAGTAATATCAAAACCGCAGAAGATGCGATTTGGTGGGCGTATGTAACAATTACTTCAGTGGGTTACGGCGATAGGTTCCCTGTAACTACAGAGGGGCGTATTATAGCAGCGTTACTAATGACGGTTGGTGTTTGTTTATTCGGCACTTTTACAGCTTTCCTTGCTTCCTGGTTTGTTGAGCAGACTAACGACCGAAACAGAATTATCAAGCAGTCTGCAGAGGATAAGGGTGACCCGGGTTTAGTCCCGCGTTTTGATGGTTTTGAAGATGAGCATGCTAAGACAGAGGATTCCAGAAGTTGAAAGCAGAAGCAATTATCAGTTTGCCTGGACAACAGCGCATTAGCATGAATGTGTTCTTCCGGGTAATCAATATAATTTAATTTACAGATGATTTTCTTCCTCGCTCACAAGGTGATCTTTTAATATGCCATTGTGGGTATATGAAACCTCCCGGTCTACGAAATACATGTCGATATCACCCACATTTTTTGCATATATTTTGCCACGGTAGCTACAGGCAAATTGTTCCTTTACTAACTCATAGGTTGCCGCGGAAATGTTAACCTGGCCCGCAGCACCGTTACTTTCCATCCGGCTTGCTATATTGACCGTGCTTCCCCAAATGTCGTAGGCATATTTCTTCTTTCCCACTACTCCGGCTACTACGGGCCCAACATGAACGCCAATCCGCAGGTCCCATGGATCCTGCCCTTCCGAAATACGCCTGCTATTGTTTTGAATGATGTATTCCTGTATTTCCAGGCTTGCTTTTACCATGTTGTAGGCTCGGTTAACGTCCGGTGTCGGGATCCCGCCGGCGCACATGTACGAATCGCCTATTGTCTTGATTTTTTCAAGATTGTATTTCTCAATGATATCATCAAAAGCTATGAAGCAGGCATTCAGTTCCTCTACTAATTCCTGCGGCGACATTTTATCAGCATGCGTGGTAAAGCTTTTAAAATCAGTAAACATCACGGGTACAGAATCGAAATTTCGCGGCGTAGCTTTTCCACTCTCCTGCAACTCCTTTGCAACTTCCGATGGAAGGATGTTGAGCAACAAATGCTCAATCTGTTCTTTCTGCTGATCTAAAATCCGGTTAGTTTTTACCTTAGCCAAATAGTTTTTCAAAATGAGTACAGCAATTAATAAAACGAGCAATAAGCCGCCAGCGAAAGCATTTTTTGCTAACCGTTGCCGTTTGATCTGTAACTCACTAAACGCCTTGTCTTTCGTCAACAAATTAATTTCCCCCTGTTTTTTCTGCATGTCAAAATCGAACTGGAGGCCTCCCAATTTTTTATCCGTTTCGATATTGTATAAAGTATCTTTTATATTAGAAAAGAGACTTTGATACTTGAACGCATTGGCAAAGTCGCCTGAATTGGAATAAGACATAGACATCTGCCGATAAAGATCTTTCAACTCATTATTAGCCCGGAGCTCAAGTGCAGGCCCCTCAGCGCGCTTGTAATACGCTATCGCGGTTGCATAGTCATCCTTTTTTTCATACAATTCGCCTACACCTCTCAGGGATTGAACGATAGAAATCTTTACACCCAGCTTTTCGGCCAATGTAAGGGCCGTGTTGTGATTCTGAAATGCAAGATCAAAATTACCTTCTCTTGCATACAGTTTCCCTATGCCGTTATATGCATTTAAACTACCTTCAGAATTACCATACGCTTTGAGGGCCTTGTTGAAATATATCATTGCCTGCGTATCATCTTTCTTATCAAAGTAAATTGAACCGATGTTTACGGAAACAGCACCCAGCTCATTTTGTTTACCTAAATCCTGGCAAATCGGCAAAGCTTTCAAATAATACTGCAAGGCTTTATCAAGAGTGCCACTTTTTTGATTGTAAACCCCGCCAATATTATTTAGCGCTGACAGCATTCGTAGCTTATCGCCCGACAACTCTGCAAACTTTAATGATTGCAGGTAATTTTCCAATGCTTTTAAGTCATCACCCTGGTCATAATAAATAACCCCGATATTGTTATACATATTGGCAATGCCAATGTTATCACCTGCTTGCCTGAAAAGATTTAGTGATTGTGTGTATGTCTCTAACGCTTCAAGGTACCTGCCCTGGTAATAATAGGTTATGCCAATGTTTTTCAGGGCATAAGCTTCACCCTGCTTGAAGTTTGCTCGCCCTGCGAGTATACGTGCCTCGGTTGCCAGGCTGATGGCTTTAGAAGGCGAATCAGTAAAATAAGTTTTACTTTTCTGTAATAGCTGATTTACCCTCGCGGTATCCGCCGCTATAATCTTCTTACCCTGGTCGCTTTGCGCCAATGCGTGCACGCAGATAAAAGAAACAAGAAGCAACAGGTTTATTTTCTTACCGTACATTTCAAGGGTTTTTAAGTTCTCATCTCTTCTGCCTTATTGTAATATTTTATACTGTTTGCTACTTTTACTTCTTCATAACTGGGACAGACTTATATCCATTTGTCGTTTTCACTTTTATAAAATACATGCCTGTTACCAGTGAAGAAAGGTCAATCTCGACCGAACCGGCTGAAATGCGGTTTGTAATTTTTACTGGATGCGTCCGTCCAAATACATCTACTAGGGAGATTGCTTTTTCACTCAATGATTGCCCGGAAATTCTTACCAAAGTTTTGTTCGTAGCCGGGTTTGGAAACACACTAATATTGCCCGCATTATTAACATTCACGGTAGGCGCTACAGCTGGTTTGTTTTTACTCGTACTTATATCAATCGGTAGAATTGATCCGCCAGACTTCGCAATAACCGTAGTGTAAGTGCACTTGTTCGATGTTGAGCTCGCATCAGAAGAAACGGATGTTTTGTGCGTTGTTTCGTAGGTTGTCACTTCCCACTTTAAAGCAATCCCGTCAAATGGTACATTGCAGACAGTGTTACC
>JANXYS010000266.1 GCA_025355935.1 Chitinophagales bacterium
CCAGCAACTTTTTTCATTGATTTGATCTGGGCATTACCACCTACACGACTTACAGAAATACCAACGTTGATTGCCGGACGAATTCCCGCATTAAAAAGGTTCCCTTCCAGGAAGATCTGACCATCAGTGATAGAAATTACATTGGTTGGGATATAGGCGGATACGTCACCCGCCTGTGTTTCAATAATTGGTAAAGCGGTTAAAGATCCACCGCCTTTAACGAGGTGTTTGATTGACTCCGGAAGATCATTCATTTGCTGTGCGATCTCATCCTTTGCAACCACTTTTGCTGCACGCTCAAGTAAACGGCTATGAAGATAGAATACATCTCCGGGGTAAGCCTCCCGACCCGGCGGACGGCGTAACAGTAACGATACCTCACGGTAGGCCACAGCCTGTTTTGAGAGATCATCATAAATAATGAGCGCTGGGCGACCAGTATCACGAAAAAATTCCCCGATCGCAGCACCGGCGAACGGAGCATAGAATTGAAGCGGAGCCGGATCTGAAGCCGATGCGGCAACAATCGTTGTATATGCCATAGCCCCATTTTCTTCCAGGGTCTTCATAATGCCTGCAATAGTAGAAGCTTTCTGACCAATTGCTACGTAGATGCAATAAACCGGTTTACCGGCAGCATAAAACTCCTTCTGGTTGATAATCGTATCAATCGCAATAGCCGTTTTACCGGTTTGGCGGTCTCCAATAATCAGCTCACGCTGGCCGCGACCAATCGGGATCATCGCATCGATTGCCTTGATACCCGTTTGAAGAGGTTCCTTAACCGGTTCCCTGAAAATAACACCTGGCGCTTTGCGCTCGAAGGGCATTTCATACAATTCCCCTGTAAGTGGGCCTTTCCCGTCAATCGGGAATCCTAAAGTATTAATAACGCGACCGCACATTCCTTCCCCAACCTTGATAGAAGCAATCTGGCCCGTACGTTTAACTATATTCCCTTCCTTTATGTCTCCGCTATCACCCATCAATACCACCCCCACATTGTCTTCCTCAAGATTCAGGGCAATTGCTTTAACTCCATTTTCAAACTCAACAAGTTCACCAGACCTAACACTGGTAAGGCCATAAACACGGGCAATACCATCACCAACCTGTAACACGGTTCCTACTTCTTCAAGATTTGCGGCTGCATCAAAACTGCTAAGCTGCTGGCGAAGGATCGCCGAAATTTCATCTGGTTTAATCTCTACCATAGGGTTGTATGTTTATGTTTAAGGCTGCCGGAACTTATTAAAATATAACATCTGAAGCACAGGGCGGGACGCATATTTACATAGCCTGTTAGGCTCTGTTTTTAAGGCTGCAAAGGTAAGAGATGATAATTAGAAAGACAAAAAAATAAGATGTGAAAAGGCAGTAAAATTCAATGCCTATGGCCCATGATGAACTTTTTTTTACACAAGATTACGAACTAAAATAAAAAAATCGTAAATTCCATTTCCAGTATCATTAATTCATTTTTTACCGAACACTAACTAAAATCCAGAATCTAAACTTCCTGCCCACATTACAGTATTCTTCCATAAATAAATATTACACCAGGCTTATGAACTGGCAGCCGGTTCTAGCATACAAAACGGGCTACCGGGAATGAAACTCAACATCGACACCTATGAAAAAATTTTTCCTTATCCCCTTTCTTACTTTTTTATTTATCGGCACTCATGGTCAAAATATCAGCAGAACGGCCGCGAAAGTCCTGGTAACAAATAATAGTGCATTAATTAGTGTTCCTAAAAATCTTTTGGATGATGCCATTGTGAGCAGCGCCTATTATAATGAAACAGCAGGAACACAGATGGTTTATCTGCTACAGGCATATAAGGGTTTACCGGTTTACAACAAAATGCTTGTATTAGCTTTTAAGGATGGCAAAATCATTTCCAGCGCCGGTTCTTTCATTACTGATATCAGTAAGATATCAACTGCCATTTCAACGCCTGCGCTGACAGCGGTTACGGCCACCAGGACTGCTTTTATAGCATCCAGGTTAACAGCACCTGTAGTATTAAATCCTTTAATTAAACTGGAAAACGGCCGGAAAATTGATTTTGGCATCGTTGCAGGAGTTTACGACAATGTGGTTGCAGAACTGATATGGCTTCCCATTGAAACTGCCGGCAAAAAATCGAGTGTAAAACTAACCTGGAGTGTGTTGGTGGCGCCCGAGAATACGGATGATTACTGGAACATCATGGTTGATGCAAATAGCAATGGTGTAATCGACAAAACTAATATGACCATCTACGAACGTTTTGATAAGAATATGGTTACTCCGCCTGTTGTCGTCAATAAATTAGTTCCTGAGAACTTTTTCTTCAATACTGACTTTACTGACTTTAAAAAACAAAATAGCCCTTTGCTGGTTGCTAATGCAAATTATCTCGTGATTCCATACCCTTTTGAAAGTCCGTTGTACAGTGTTCCTACCCTCGTTACAAATCCCTGGAATCTCGCCGGAGGAGGAAATGTTACCTCGTTAGGCTGGCATAACAATGGTATCACCGACTACACTATTACAAGGGGAAATAATGTTTGGGCCACGGAAGACCGTGCGGGCGTCAATTCCAATACTGGCCTTCCTGCTACTTCAACCACAGGCGGTGAGCCATTAACCTTTAACTCCCCACCAGATTATACCCGCGGTCCCACCGATAGCTTAAATCAACTCTTTGCCACAACCAACCTGTTTTACTGGAATAATATAATGCACGATTTATCGTACAGGTATGGCTTTGACGAGGCTGCAGGTAATTTCCAGAATAGCAACCTTGGAAGAGGGGGACTGGGAAATGACTATGTAACTGCTTTGGCTCAAAGCAGTACAGACGTGAACAATGCAAACTTCTTACCAACGCCGGATGGACAACGGGGGCGCATGCGAATGTACCTTTTCAACAGGTCTACTCCTTTCCGCGATGGCGATCTCGACAACGGTGTAATAAATCACGAATATACACACGGCATCAGCACACGTTTAACGGGAGGCCCTGCGAACCCTGGCTGCCTCAGCAACGCTGAAGAAGCCGGTGAAGGATGGAGCGATTATTTTGCCCTAATGACCACTACAAACTGGGCCAGCGCCACTGCCACGGACGGTTTCAATCTTAAAAGACCAATAGGAAATTATGTAATAAATCAAAGTCCGGCTGCGGGTGGCATCAGGAGATATCCGTACAGCACTAATATGACAATTAACCCCCTGACCTATGCGGATGTTAAAAGTTCAGGCGGTGAAGTGCATGATATTGGAGAGATCTGGTGTGCTACCCTTTGGGATTTGACCTGGGCGTTGATACAGACTGACGGCATTAACGCAAACCTTTTTAATTCTGGCGCAGCCGGCGGAAATACTGCTGCAGTAAAAATTGTAATTGAAGGTATGAAACTTCAACCCTGCAGCCCGGGTTTCCTGGATGCAAGGGATGCCATATTGCAGGCCGATCAAAATTTATATGGTGGCGCTCACCGATGTACGATCATTTCTGTATTTGCAAGGAGAGGGATGGGCTATGATGCGCGCCAAGGCTCATCGAATAGCACCAGTGACCAGGTAGTAGGCTTCTCCAGCATAGAACCCCCGGTTTTACAACTCACTCAAAATGTTTTTCAGCAGGAGGAGGGCCTGAATATCATTTACACAAATACAATAAAAGCCGGGCGGTGTCCGGGAAGTGCCCCCACTAATTTCTTAATTACAGACACCCTACCCGCAAATGTTTCTTACATTTCAGGTGGTTCATACGATACAGCAACAAGGGTTGTTAGCTTTCAGGTGAATCAGGCTCTAAACAGTACTCAAACTTATTCCTTTACTGTAAAAGTAAATAGTGGAAGTTACTTTTTACCCGCAACGCTCTTTAGTGAAACAGTACCAACTGCTGTTTTTCCCGGAACTTTTACGGCCAGTGCACCATCACCCACCTGGGTTGTTTCCGCAGCCCAAAGTCATAGCGCGCCAAATTCATTTTTTGCAGTTGACGTTAACGGGCTTTCTGATTTTAAGCTTACATCAGATCCGATTCCTCTTGGTTCCACGCCCCCTGTATTGTCGTTTTGGCACAATTACGACACAGAGGAAGGGTGGGATGGCGGTGTGGTAGAAATTAGTACCGACCTGGACTCCACCTGGACTGATCTGGGATCTTCAATGGTAAAGAATGGTTACAACAGTTCGTTAGGCACTGGTAGCAGTTTATCAGGAAGAAATGCCTTCACCGGTTCAAGCAAGGGTTTCATAGAAACGGCTATACGGTTGCTACCTTATGCTAATCGGACCGCAAGGTTTCGTTTCAGAACTGCATCAGATGATAATACCGCTTCAGTAGGGTGGTTTGTAGATGATATCTTATTGAAATCTTTTCCTATTGTGGTAATGCGTACAACTCTGTTTAATGCCGCGTTAGAGCGAATTGCAACCCGCGATACGGTAACACAAATTCTTCCTACTACAGCCTGTCAGAATGCAGCCATTGCAAGCCAACCCTCCAATTTATCTGCCTGCGCGGGTAGCAACGCTTTTATTGCAGTTAGCGCTACCGGTTCGGTATTACAGTACCAATGGCAGGTAAGTACCGACAACGGGACCAGCTTTACGGATCTCGGGGGAGCAATAAACGATACACTAATGTTAAGCAGCATTACATCTGCGATGAATAATAATCAATACAGGGTTAAGATTATCAACGGATGTCCGTCATCCCTTACCTCATCCGTTTCAAAATTGGCAGTGAGTATGGATCGTACTTTCCTTGTAAACCCGGAACCGGTTACTACCTGTGCAGGCACTGATATTACCTTTGCAGTTACCGCTTCAGGCCTATCGCCTTCATACCAATGGCAGGTTAGCACTAACGGCGGGACAACATTTACGAACATCGCCGGGCAAACTTCTGATACACTTAGTCTTGTTGCGGTAACAGCATCTATGAGCGGTAATCAATACAGGGCCATAGTAGCAAGCTGTAACCCGGCAGGAGTAAACTCAGCAGTTGCAATCCTCACAGTGAATGCACCGATTGCAATTACATCCGGACCAGCATCAGTATCAGCCTGCGAAAATGCCAATGCCGTTTTCACGGTTGTAACAAATGGCGCAGGCCCTTCTTATCAATGGCAGGTAAGCACGGATGCGGGCGCCAACTTTGCAGATGTTTCGGGTGCAACTTCTGCAACCCTTACATTAAATGGATTATTGACATCATTATCCGGGAACCAATACCGCGCTGTAATCAAGGGCACTTGTACTAGTCAAAGCCTTACTTCATCTACTGCAATACTAATAGTAAACACTAATCTGAGAATTTCTTCCCAACCCCAGCCATCTACCTTATGTGCAGGTTTAAGCACTTCATTTTCTGTTGTTGCTTCCGGCTCCGGCCTTTCTTACCAATGGCAGGTGAATACAAATGGAGGCGCGGGCTGGGTAAATATTTCGGGACAAACTAACAGCACGCTGAATGTAAACGCAGTAACCACTACAATGAACGGCTACCTGTACCGGGTTGTTTTAAATGGGCCTTGCAGCATAGATTTAAACTCAGCTGCAGCAATGCTAACTGTGAATATGCCGGTTATCCTGGCAAGTCAGCCCGTGGATGCCAGCGTTTGTGTTGGTTCTGATGCAAGGTTTGCGGTTTCAGCATTGGGTAGTTCAATTGCCTATCAGTGGCAGGTAAGTGAGAATGGCACCCTTTTTATAAATCTCGCCAACAACAGTACGTATGACGGTGTAACCAGCAACCAATTAATCATTAAGAATGCTGCTACCAATATTCACGGAAATATTTACAGGGTTGTCGCATCCGGAGCACCATGTGGCGCTGTTACTTCTGCTGGCGCAAAACTTACTGTAAATATGCTTCCATCTGTAGCGGCCACTATTGCCTCGTATCAAAGGCTTAACCCGTATGTTTCAACAACGCTTGCTGCAGTACCAAATCCCGCCGGAGTTTATACCTACCAGTGGTTTAGAGATGGCATCCGCCTGGCGAATATTAACAGCCAGTCATTACCCGTAAATGTTGATGGTTTTGGTGGATACAGCGTGACAGTTACTGATTCTAAAGGATGCATGGCTTTCTCCAGTGTGGTAACTATAATTGATTCTGCTTCAAGTTTATTGTTTATCTATCCTAACCCCAACAAGGGCCAGTTTGATGTACGGTATTTTCAGAGAGGTGGAGAAACGGTTAAACGCACTATTGTACTATTTGATGCAACCGGGAACAAGGTATATTCTAAAGAATTTATTATTTCAGGACCGTACGGCAGAATGCAGGTGAGTTTCGGTGGAGTATCGGGAAGCTATCTGGTGGAAGTATCAGATCAGCGTGGCAAGCGCCTTGCAACAGGAAAAATAATTGTTATAAGATAGCATTTAGTGTAAAATAGCAAATTATTTTGCATTGGTTTTCATTCCGTTTAAAGGTCGCATCAAAATCACCGGGAATCACACGGCATCCCTCCGGGACGCGGGGCGCTTCCATGTGGATTTTGCCTACCGACATGTCACCCCTAAGGGGTAAAATACAGCATTTCAATAACGCATTATACTTACTGTATTGCATACAGTTTCCGGTCATAATCCTTTCGTGCCATTGGCACGTTGTGTAGGTAGAAAATGATTCATCATCAATACCGTTCCATCGGAGCGGCGTGTGGGTATTCGCTGAATTGGACATTATCACAAACAATCACACGGCATGCCTACGGGCAATGTCATTAAGTTAAGGAATCAATATGCCGGTTTGAAGTTTGTAAACGTTTTATACTTACTTTTTGAGTGAGGGTTCTTCCTTATCCTTTCAAAAGTTCGTCCCTTTCTAATCGGTATCAATTCCTTCTTAAAAAA